>CALRWU020000006.1:0-19899 GCA_943371945.1 Azorhizobium sp. AG788 | reverse complement strand
GATACATCGGCAGCGACAGCACTTCGGCGGCCGCCTTTTCTGAATGCGGGAACTGGCCTTGCTTGTAGCCAAGGAAGTCGAACGCTTTCAGCGTGTGGAGCGGGAAGGGGTAGTGGATGCCGGTCTGGATGCCCTTTTTGGAGAGCTCTTCAATCCAGCGTGCGCGGTCCTTCGTGCGGACGGCGTAGATGTGATAGACGTGGCGACGGTTCGCGAGTTCGACCGGCGTCACGACGCCCGTGCCTTCGAACATGGACTTGTAGCGCGCGGCCGCGTCACGGCGCATCTCGGTCCATTTCTCGATGTATTTCAGTTTCACGCGCAGGACCGCGCCCTGGATGCCTTCCAGACGCATGTTGTAGCCGATGATCTCGTGGTGATATTTTTTCTCCGCGCCCCAGTCGCGCAGCATGCGGACCTTGCGGTTGATCTCGGCGTGCTGGGTGACGGTCATGCCGCCTTCGCCAGCCGCGCCCATGTTCTTGCCGGGATAGAAGGAGAAGCCGGCAGCGTCGCCGATCGAGCCGGCGCGGCGGCCGTTGTATTCAGCGCCGTGGGCCTGGGCGGCATCTTCCAGCACGAACAAGTTGTGTTTCTTCGCGATCGCCATGATCGAATCCATGTCAGCCATCTGGCCGAACAGGTGAACCGGGACGATGGCTTTCGTGCGCGGCGTGATGGCGGCTTCGACCGCAGCCGGGTCCATCGTGAAGCTGACCGGATCGATGTCGACGAACACCGGTTTTGCGCCCGTGTAGTGGATGGCTGATGCCGATGCGATGAAGGTGAAGGGAACGGTGATAACTTCATCGCCCGGGCCGATGCCGGCTGCAAGCAAAGCGAGGTGAAGCGCGGACGTGCCGTTGTTGACGCCGGCCGCATGGGCCGCGCCAGCATACACCGCGAAATCCTTCTCGAGCTGGGCGACTTCCGGCCCAAGCGTGAATGCGCACGATTCCATCGTGCCGATCAGGGCGGCGTCAATCTCCGCCTTGATCGAATGATACTGCGCCTTCAGGTCGACAAACGGGACAGCCATGGGTCTTGCGCTTACTTGCTGGTGTTTTTGGGAAGGTGGATAGTCTCGCCGCGTCCCCGCATGGAGGCCGTGGCGGCTTCGATCAGTTCAACCATGCGGAAGCCGAATTCACCGTCGGAGGTCGGCTTCTTGTTGTTGCGGATGCAGTCGACGAAATGCTTGCCTTCGACCAGCAGCGCTTCAGACCCATCGACTTTCGGCGCCCACATGTCGCCTGTGCGATAGCCGACGCGCATTTCATGGATCTTCGCCGGGTCATCCGTAAACGATACGCCCTTGTCGTAGATTTTGAGTTTCTCGGAAGGTTGAAGTTCGTCGAAAGTGATCATCTTCTCGGTTCCGCCGATGATGATCGAACGGATTTTCACCGGGGCCAGCCACGACACGTTTACGTGGGCGATGAAGCCGGTTTCGTAGAACAGCGTGATGAAGGCCAGGTTCTCCGGCGTTCCCGGATAGTGATTGATGCCCGAGGCCGAAACCGCGGTCGGGTGCTGGTTGAACACATAGTCGATGATCGAGAAATCGTGGACGGCGAGGTCCGCGATCACGTTCACATCGCGCTGGAACAGGCCGAGGTTCACGCGGGTCGAGTCGTAGTAGAGCGTTTTGCCGAGTTCCCCGTTCTGCACCATGTCGCGCATCTTCTTCACCGGGCCGGTGTAGACGAAGGTGTGGTCGACATGCAGCGTGAGGCCGCGTTTCTGGGCTTCCTCGATCAGGGCGCGGGCCTGCATCGAGGTCTCGGTCATGGGCTTCTCGAGCCAGACGTGCTTGCCGGCGCGCAGGGCGGCCATGGCAAGCGAGAAGTGGGTCGAGACAGGCGTCGCGATCGCAACAGCGTCAATCTCCGGATCGCGGATCATCGCCATCGCATCCGTGGTCACTTTCGTCGCGGGGAAGCGGCGGGCGACGGTTTCCAGCGCCTTCGGGTTGAGGTCGGCGACGGTGTGGACGCGTGCGTCGGCGAGTTCTGCAAAGTTGCGGACCAGGTTCGGCCCCCAATAGCCGTATCCGATGACGCCGATATTGAGGACGTCACGCTTCGGCTCGACGCGCGGTCCGGTGATCACCTCGACGGCGGGGCCGGTCTCGGCGATGGCTTTCTTGCGGGACTTCGCCGCCGGTTTGGTTGTCTTAGCGGTCACGAGCCCACTGCCTCTTCTGCAATTTCGTTGATGGTGCGTGTCTTGTGCGTTGCCGCCATCTGGCGGACGTCGCCCACCACCCGCGCAGGGCAGCCGGCGACAACGGCGAAATCGGGAACATCCTTGGTAACCACAGCGCCTGCGGCAATCAGCGCCCCTTCGCCAATCGTCAGTCCACAAACAATCGTTGCATTAGAACCGATGGAGGCGCGGCGTTTGACGCGGGTCAGTTCCAGCGTCCAGTCGGCGTCAGTTTGCGCGGTCCCATCCGGGTTCGTCGCACGCGGGAAGCGGTCGTTGGTGAACATGACGCCGTGACCGATGAAGCACTCGTCCTCAATCGTGACGCCTTCGCAGATGAAGGTGTGCGAGGAGATCTTGCAGCGTTCACCAATGAACGCGCCCTTCTGGATTTCGACAAACGCGCCGATACGCGAGCCGTCGCCGACCTCGCACCCGTAAAGGTTCACGAGTGTCGGGTGGAAGATCGTAACCTTGCCTTTCAGCTTCACGCTGTCCGAAATTGGCATCTGGGCTGCTCCCAAGCGTCCGTATGCCGTATGGTCAGCAAGGACGGGGCCGAACTCGCATCGCGATGCTTGAGCTGCGGCGCCGCAATTCCCCACAGGCGCGACCGGCAGAGGTTAACGGCCCTTAGCCCCCGGCAGAGCCCGGGTGACACAAGATTCCCCAACGATGCGAAGTTCCTGCGCAGCTGCTCGCGCGGATTATCGCGACGCGGCTACTGGATCCGTGCGCTGGCGACGTCGAGCCGCCCGAGCTGGACCAGCAGACTGTCCGCGCCCAGGAAGTGCGCGGCACCCACCGCGACAAAGAAGTGTCCCGGTTCGGCATCGAGCAAGGATTTGAGCTGGCCAGCCCAGTCCGCGTTCCGGCGGGTCAGCAGCGCGTCCTGCATTTCGGGGAGCCGCGCCATGTCCTCGTCAATCAGCAGGCGTGTCAGCGCGGCGATGTCGCCCCCGCGCCAGGCGTTTACCATGCGCGCCAGCGCCGGCCCGACGGTCTCGATGTCGGCGACCGAGTAGGCGAGGTAACGCACCTGCACCGCCTCGGGCAGATCGGAGAGGGCGGACAGCTGCCGCTCCATGGTTTCGAGGAAGCGCACATCCTTGCCCGTAGCCTTCGCCTCCCGGCGCAGCAGGGTCTCGACGCCCTGGTCGCCGGAATAGCCGGCCCCACGGATGGCAGCGTCAGAGAGTGTCACCGCCGCAAACCACGGCCGCTGCGTTTCCAGCACCGCCAAGGGATAGCCGACGCGCGCTGCAGCCGCCGCCAGCGCCGATTTCTGCTCGGGGGGGAGGGCATCCGACAGGCGCTTGGCCGGATCGAGCAGGCCAAGGCGCTGGACCAGCTGCGTCCGCGTGCGGGGATCGCCCTCGACGTCGGTTTCAAAATACGCGGCTTGCGACCCGGCGAGCGCCTCATCCACGGCCGCCGATCGCCAGCTTGCTCCGGGCGGCAGCATGTGGATCGTGCCGAACAGGTAGACGGTCGTGTCCGCATCCGAGATCTGCCACAGCGCGGGGCGGGCGGGTTCCGCTGTGACCTGAGGGCCACCGCTGTCTGCGCCGCAGGAGGCAAAGACGAACGATGTCGCCAGCAGGGTCAGGCAGCGGGCGAAGGCCTTCAGCATGATCTGCAAACCGGAATGGGCGGAAAACTGGCGCACTCGACAGGAGTCGAACCTGTGACCTCTGCCTTCGGAGGGCAGCGCTCTATCCAGCTGAGCTACGAGTGCAAGCTGGCCCCTCATGTATCAGGGAGGCCAAAAAGGCAAGGTTGGGGAGCCGTTAGTCCTTAAGGCCCAACTGGGCCTTCAGACGGGCGATATCGTCCAGCCAGGGGGCGGCGCCGGAATCGCTGGGCATACGCCAGTCGCCACGGGGGGAGAGGGCGCCGCCGGAGGTGACTTTCGGGCCGTTGGGAACCGCCGAGCGCTTGAACTGGCTGGTCAGGAAGAAGCGGCGGGTGAAGGTCTCGAGCCATTTGACGATGGTGGGCAGGTCATAGGCCACCTGATCCTTGGCGGCGGTGTGCTTTGGCCATGCGCCGGCTGTCGCATCGCTCCAGGCGGCGTGCGCCAGAAAGGCGATGCGCGAGGGGGATGAGCCCCAGCGGATGGTCTGGTTCAGGAAGAAATCGTGCAGGTTGTAGGGGCCGATCGTGTCTTCGGTCGACTGGATCTTGCCGTCGGCGCCGGCGGGCACCAGCTCCGGCGAAATTTCCTGTTCGAGGATGGCGCGCATCACTTTGGCGGCGCTGGCAGGATAGTGGCCGCTTGCCGCGCTCCAGCGGATCAGGTGCTGGATCAGCGTCTTCGCGACGGCCGCGTTGACGTTGTAGTGGCTCATGTGGTCGCCGACGCCATAGGTGCACCAGCCGAGTGCAAGCTCGCTGAGATCGCCCGTGCCGACAACGAGCCCGCCTTCCTTGTTGGCGAGGCGGAAGAGGTAGTCGGTGCGCAGGCCGGCCTGCACATTCTCGAAGGTCACGTCGTAGACTTTTTTACCCTTGGCGAAGGGATGGTCCAGATCGGCGAGCATCTGGTTCGCCATCGGCTTGATGTCGATCTCGCGGGCGTCGATGCCGAGCGCCTTCATCAGCGCATGTGCGTTGGATTTGGTGCCGTCGGTGGTCGCGAAGCCGGGCATGGTGACGCCGATGATGTCGGTGCGCTTGGCGCCCATCAGGTCGAAGGCGCGCACGGCGACGAGCAGCGCCTGCGTTGAGTCGAGCCCGCCGGAGACACCGATGACGGCTTTCTTGACGCCCGAGGATTCCAGACGGCGGCGCAAGCCCTGCACCTGAATGCTGTAGGCCTCGAAGCAGTCCTGATCGAGCAGGCCTTCATCGTCCGGCACGAACGGGAAGCGATCGATCTTGCGCGCGAGGGGCAGTTTTGCGTCGCGATCCGGTGCGGCGGTGAAGCTGATGCGGCGGCGCTGGAGGTCGGCGGCGTGATTGCGTGCGGCGTCGCGGAACGTGCCGTTGCGCAGGCGATCCGCCACGATGCGGGCGACGTCGATGTCAGCCAGCATCAGCGCCGAACTATCAGCGAATCGATCCGACTCCGCGATCTTGGAACCGAGCTCATAGACGGCGAGCTGTCCATCCCACGCTGTGTCCGTCGTGCTCTCGCCATAGCCGGCGGCGGAATAGATGTAGCCGCAGGACGCGCGCGCCGATTGCGACAGGCAGAGCATGTCGCGCTCGGCCGCCTTGCCGATTGTGATGTTGGAGGCAGAGAGGTTGGCGACGATGTTGGCGCCGGCCAGCGCCGCATAGGTGGAGGGCGGAATGGCGGCCCACATGTCTTCGCAGATTTCGACGGCCAGCGTGAAATCGGGAATGTCGGCGGCTTCGAAAGACAGGTCGATGCCGAAGGGCACGAATTCGCCGGCGAGCTCGATGGCGTCCACCGTCGCGTCGCCCGACATGGCGAACTGACGCTTTTCGTAGAACTCGCGATAATTGGGCAGGTAGGTCTTGGGCACGACGCCGAGGATAATGCCGCGATGGATGACGACGGCGCAGCCATGAATGGCGGGGCCGACCTGGATCGGGGCGCCGACGATCACCACGGGGGCGATGGAACGGCTCGCATCCTTCACCTTCGCGATCGCCTCGCGCACGGCGGACAGGAGGACCGCCTGCATGTGCAGATCGTCCAGCGTGTAGCCCGACAGGCCGAGTTCCGGGAACACGCACAGGGCTGCGCCGGCCTTGTCCGCCTTGCGCATCAGTTCGATGGTCTCGCGGGCGTTGGAGGCGGGGTCGGCAAGGTGCACGCGCGGGCTGGCCGCGGCCACCCGCACGAAGCCGTGCGCATAGAGGTTGTTGAATTCCGACATCTCGCCTGCGCCTATCACGGGGGCCTGCCCGCGCTCAACGGACAGGCTACACACCCTTAGGTAATTATCAGAAAACGAAATCACAGGTTTGCAGCCGGTGCAGAAGCTGTTTCATCGCCAAAGTGCCTACGCACGGGAGCAATTCGTTAATGGATGTTGACGTTGTCGTCGTGGGAGCGGGCGCCGTGGGCTTGTCGGTGGCGGCAGCTTTCGCGCGGAACGGGAAGGACGTTCTGGTGATCGAGGCGGCGAGCGCCATCGGTACGGGCACGTCGTCGCGCAATTCCGAAGTCATCCATGCCGGCATGTACTATCCGACGGGCAGCCTGCGCCATCGCATGTGCGTCGAGGGCAGGCGGCTGCTCTACCCCTACCTTGAGGCGCGGGGCGTCGCTCATCAGAAACGCGGCAAGCTGATCGTCGCGACCAGCGCGAGTGAGGTTGCCAAGATCGAGAGCATCCACACGGCGGGACAGAGGAATGGCGTTGAAGGCCTTGAGTTGATCAGCGCCGCCACGGCCATGGCGTGGGAGCCGGAGCTTCGCTGCACGGCTGCGCTGTGGTCGCCTGAAACCGGCATTGTCGACAGCCACGGTTACATGCTCGCGCTGCAGGGCGAGATCGCGGATCATGGCGGCGCCGTCGCTCTGCTGACGCCGGTCGAGCGCATCGAACGGATCGCGGGAGGCTTCCGCGTATCAACGGGCGGCGCAGACGCTGCTGTCGTCACCTGCCATCAGCTGGTGAACAGCGCAGGTCTCTACGCGCAGCGTGTGGCGCACGCGACCGAAGGGCTCGCGAATGTCCACATCCCGAAACTGGTGCTGGCAAAGGGCAGTTACTTTGGATGCGCTGGCCGCCCCGCCTTCAGCCGCCTGATCTATCCTGCGCCGGTCGAAGGCGGTCTCGGCGTACACATCACGATTGACCTCGGCGGTCGCATGCGTTTTGGGCCTGACGTGGAGTGGCTCTCAAACAACGATCCGGATGCAGTTGACTACACAGTCGATCCGACGCGCGCACAGTCTTTCGACGCCGCCATCCGCCGCTACTGGCCGGGTCTGCCCGAGGGGGCGATCACGCCCGACTATTCGGGCTGCCGTCCGAAGCTCAGCGGGCCCGGCGAACCCGCTGCCGACTTCCGTATCGACGGGCCCGAGATGCACGGCATTGACGGGCTGGTGAACCTGTTCGGCATTGAAAGCCCGGGCCTGACCTCTTCGCTGGCGATTGCCGAGGAAGTCCGCAAGCGCCTCGGTGGCTGACGCCTACTCGGCCAGCAGCTTGCGGAAATAGCTGATGGTCTCCTTGAGGCCATCCTCCAGCTGTACCTTCGGCTCCCAGCCCAGCGTGCTTTTCGCACGTGTGATATCCGGCCGGCGCTGCTTGGGATCGTCCGCCGGCAAAGGCATCTTCACCAGCTTCGACTTCGAGCCTGTCAGCTTCAGCACGGCCTCGGCCAGCTGCAGCATGGTGAACTCGCCGGGATTGCCGATATTGATCGGGCCGGTGACATCGTCGCCTGAGTCCATCAGGCGGATCATGCCTTCGATCAGGTCGTCGACATAGCAGAAGGCACGCGTCTGCTGGCCGTCGCCGTAGATGGTGATGTCCTCGCCCTTCAGCGCCTGCACGATGAAGTTTGATACCACGCGTCCATCATTGGGATGCATGCGCGGACCATAGGTGTTGAAGATCCGCATCACCTTGATGCGCAGCTGGTGCTGCCGGTAGTAGTCGAAGAACAGCGTCTCGGCGCAGCGCTTGCCTTCGTCATAGCAGGAGCGCGGGCCGATTGGATTGACGTTGCCCCAATAGTCTTCCGTCTGCGGGTGCACGCTCGGGTCGCCATAGACTTCCGAGGTCGACGCCTGGAGAATTTTTGCGCCCAGCCGCTTGGCGAGGCCGAGCATGTTGATCGCGCCATGCACCGACGTCTTCGTCGTCTGAACCGGATCGTGCTGGTAATGGATCGGGCTGGCGGGGCAGGCGAGATTCCAGATCTGGTCGACTTCCACGAAAAGCGGGAAGGTCACGTCATGGCGCAGGAATTCGAACTTCGCATTGCCGTGCAAGTGCGCGACGTTGCGCTTCTGGCCGGTGAACAGGTTATCGACGCACAGCACTTCCTGCCCGCGGCCCAGCAGGCGGTCGCACAGGTGGGAGCCGAGAAAGCCCGATCCACCCGACACGAGCGCGCGGTTTTCGAGAAGTGAGCTAGCCCGGGTCATGGCGCCTCGCATGGGTGATCAACCCCGGGAGTGATGCGGGCAGTCGGCAGGCCTGTAAAGCTTGTTGGCCCTAGGGACGCCCGACGCTGACATAGTTGAAGCCGCGTTTGACCATGTCGGACGGCTGATAGACGTTGCGGAGGTCGACCACCGTCGGCGTCTTCAGCAGCTTCTTCACCCGGTCGAAGTCGATCGCGCGGAACTGGTCCCATTCCGTGATCAGCACCATGGCGTCGGCGCCGTCGATCGCGTGGTAGGGCCCGTCGCAGAAATCGACGTCCGACAGCATCTTGCCTGCCTCGTGCATGCTCTCCGGATCGAATGCCTTCACCCGCGCGCCGGCGGCCTGCAGGGCGGGGATGATGTCGAGCGACGGGGCGTCGCGCATGTCATCCGTGTTCGGCTTGAAGGCGAGGCCAAGCACGCCGATCGTCTTGCCCTTGGCGCTGCCGCCCATGGCGTCGATCACGCGCTGCGCCATCGCCTTCTTGCGCGCGTCGTTGACCTGCACGACCGTGTCCACGATCCGCACCGGGCTACCGTGATCATTGGCGGTCTTGGTGAGCGCCAGCGTGTCCTTCGGGAAGCAAGAGCCGCCATAGCCGGGGCCTGCATGCAGGAATTTCTTGCCGATACGGTTGTCGAGGCCGATGCCCTTCGAGACGTCCTGAACATTCGCCCCGACCTTCTCACAGAGATCCGCCATCTCGTTGATGAAGGTGATCTTCACGGCGAGGAAGGCGTTGGCCGCATACTTGATCAGTTCCGACGTGCGCCGTGAGGTGTACAGCATCGGCGTCTCGTTGAGGAACAATGGGCGATAGAGCTGGCGCATCACTTCGCGCGCCTCTTCCTTGTCGGTGCCGACGACAACGCGGTCCGGCCGCTTGAAGTCGCTGATCGCGGCGCCCTCGCGGAGGAACTCCGGGTTCGAGACGACGGCGAAGTCCGCGTCCGGCCGTGTCTTGCGGATGATCTCCTCGACTTCATCGCCGGTGCCGACCGGCACGGTCGACTTCGTCACAATGACGGTGAAGCCTTCCATGTGCTCGGCGATCTCTTTTGCCGCGCCATAGACGTAGGAAAGATCCGCGTGGCCATCGCCGCGGCGCGACGGTGTGCCCACCGCGATGAAGATCGCATCGGAGTTCCGGATCGCCTCCTTGGCGTCGAGCGTGAAGAACAGGCGGCCTTCCTTCACGTTGGAGGCGACCAGTTCGGCAAGGCCCGGCTCGAAGATCGGCATGACGCCGTCTTTCAGGCGGTCGATCTTGCCCGGATCCTTGTCCACGCAGGTTACGGTGTGGCCGAAGTCCGCAAAGCAGGCTCCGGAGACGAGCCCGACATAGCCAGCCCCGATCATGGTCACGCGCATGGATCACTCCAGTAGGTCGCGGGCGCTTCCGCCCCTCAGCAGCGTTAGCTGTGTCAGGGGGTAAAAAGTCAAGACTCCAGCCGCACGAAGAGCCGTTAACCGCAGCGGAAATCGCGTGTTGCGATCATATCGGGGATCCGAGTTTCGTCCTGTGGAAGACGAGGGCGGGAGCCAAGCGGATGAACGCCACCAGCAGACGCGATTTTCCCGGCGCATGCTGGATCGGTCCGCCGGTGACGCCAGCGTGCTGTTTGGAGCGAATAGCCCGCCATGGTCTGATCAGGGAAGCTCTCAAGCCGCCGCTTCTCAGGGCTTACGCGACTTTTCGATAACCTTGGTGGTCGATTGTCCCTCGACCAGGCCGACCCGGACGATCTTCCCGCCACTGGCCTTTACGATGTCCGCGCCGACAATCTGGTCTTCCGTATAGTCCGCGCCCTTGATCAGCACATCCGGCACGAGCGCCTTGATGGCCTCCAGCGGCGTCTGCTCGCCGAAAAGGATCACGGCGTCGACGCCCTTGACCGCCGCCATCACCGCTGCCCTCACCGCCTCGGACTGAACCGGGCGGGAGGGTCCTTTCAGCCTGGCTACCGAAGAGTCCGTGTTGAGCGCCACCACCAGCCTGTCGCAGGCATTGGCCGCTTCGCGCAGAAGCGCGACGTGACCCGCGTGCAGGATATCGAAACAGCCATTGGTGAAACCCACGCTCAACCCTTCGCGGGCCCAAGCCTCCCTCAAGGTCCTGGCTGCATCCAGGCTGATCGCGCCGGGTGCGCCGCCCAGGACGCGCTGTCCCGCTTCGATCTCGGCGATCAGTTCCGCCGGACTTGCCGTGGCCGTGCCGCGCTTGGCGACCACGATGCCCGCCGCGATGTTGGCGATGTGCATCACCTGTTCTGCCGTCAGGCCGCCCGCGATGCCGAGGGCGATTGTCGCCGCCACCGTATCCCCCGCGCCAGAGACGTCGAACACTTCGCGCGCCTTGGCCGACAGGTGTACCGGCGGCTGTCCCTGTCTGAATAGCGACATGCCCTGCTCGGATCGCGTCAGCAGGATCGCCGCGCCCGTCGCCTCAATCGCGATCGCCGCAGCCGCCGCACATTCAGCATCGTTCCCACACGGCGCGCGTGTCGCGAGCTGGAGTTCTTTCCGGTTGGGCGTGATCAGCGTTGCGCCACGATAGGCGCTCCAGTCTGCGCGCTTGGGATCGACGATGATCGGCTTGCCGCTCTGCGCCCCGGCCTCCATCGCTGCCACAAGCACGCGGTCCGTCAGCGCGCCCTTGGCATAGTCGGAGACCATGAGGGCCCCGCACTCATCGACGAGGTCATGGATGATGGCGATCAGTCGTTCTTCGGTCGCGCGCGATACCGGTGCGCCCTGCTCGCGATCGACTCGTACAATCTGGTGCTGCCCGCCCATATAGCGTGTCTTGGTCGTCGTCGGCCGGGTTGCATCGGCGACCATGTGCGCTTCAACCGAGCCGGACAGCCCGCCGAGAATCCCTGCAAGCATCGAGGCCGCAGGATCCGACCCCGTGACGCCGACCAGCATCGCCTGTCCTCCGAGCGCTGCAATGTTCGCCGCCACATTGGCCGCGCCGCCGGCGGTCCAGCGTTCATCGGTGACTTGAACGATCGGCACTGGCGCCTCGTCAGATACGCGCGTGACCCGACCGGACACATAATGGTCCACCATCGCGTCGCCGATCACCAGCACGCGGCCCTTCTCAAGTTGCCGGATGTCATCCTGGGTCAGGGTCAAGGCGTGTCCTTCGCAATCATATATTGGGCCTATCTACCCAATCCGGGGCATAGCGTCAGGCCCACTAGCGCGCCGCATGCCAATACGCGGAGTTTCCGCGCAGAGACCAGATCAGGTTATGCTCAAATCTTCAGCCAGCCTTTCCTTACCAATAATGGGTCTTGTCTTGGCTGGTGAACAGTCTAGACCCTGCGCCAAAATAAAGGCGTCTCCAGTCGCTTGATTGGGCACGCTCCTGCTGGGGGGAGCAGGACGCCGGCCGCTTGCGGCGGTTGAGGGGCATCGTGTGAATGGCTCTTGAAAATGTATCCGTTCTGATCCTGGACGACAACGCGCACATGCGCGGGCTTGTCAGGGTTATTCTCACCGGTTTTGGCGTTCGCGCGATTGATGAGGCCGCCGACGGCAACGAGGCGTTCGCCATGGTGCTCGGCGGCAGCTACGATATCGCCTTCGTGGACTTCAAACTGGGTGGTCTCGACGGGGTGGACTTCTGCCGGCGCATCCGCCGCGATCCGACAAGCCCAAACCGCTACATGCCGCTGGTAATGATCACCGCCTATTCAGAACGCAGCCGCGTCCTTGATGCGATAAACGCCGGCGTGGACGAGTTCCTGGTAAAGCCTGTCCGCGCCGTTGATGTGGCGAACCGGGTCAACGCGGTTATCGAGCGGCGCCGGCCCTTCGTGAGTGGTCCGGACTATTTCGGACCGGACCGCCGCCGCCGCGACGACCCCCGCTACCAGGGCCCCCTGCGGCGCGCCAGCGACCCCGGCACGATCGATATCTGAGCAATATCCTGCCGGCAGCGTTGATAAACGGCGCAATTTGCCCTCGTTGGATCAAGCAATTGCGCACAGTTGCGGCTTCGCACTGGTGTGGCTAACGTCCGGCATAACAACTTGCGGGTCCGGGGCCCCGCTGCGGAGGGTAATTCATGGCTAATGGGATTGGGCAGCTGTTCGCCCGAAAATCGGTCGAGCAGATGCACGCCGAGCATGAGGGCGGGGAGCTCAAGCGTACGCTGGGCGCCACCAACCTCGTCCTTCTCGGCATTGGTTGCATTATCGGCACCGGCATCTTCGTGCTGACGGGCAGGGCGGCCGCCGAATTTGCCGGTCCTGGCATCATGATCTCGTTCGTCATCACTGGCACGCTCTGCGCTTTCGTCGCGCTGGCCTATTCCGAGCTTGCCGCCGCCATCCCGGTCTCGGGTTCCGCATATTCGTATACCTATGCCTCGTTGGGCGAGTTCGTCGCCTGGATCATGGGCGTGCTCCTGCTGCTTGAATATGGCGTCGCCGCCTCGACGGTCGCGGTCGGCTGGTCCGGCTACACGGTCAGCCTGATGCATGACCTGGGCATCAACATTCCTGCGGCGCTGACGGCCGCTCCGGGTGTCTCGGTTATCGATCCAGTTACAGGCGCGAGCGTGATGGGCGTCGTCAACCTGCCGGCGCTGCTTGGCATTGTGGCCGTCACTGCGCTGCTGATCCTGGGCGTCTCGGAATCCGCGAAGGTCAACAACATCGTGGTTGCCATCAAGGTAACGGTCGTCATTGCCTTCATCGCAATCGGCGTATTCTACGTGAAGCCTGAACTCTGGTCGCCGCTGATCCCGGACCAGGTCCCGGCCCCGCCGCCCGGCACCGACATGTCGATGGGCAGCCAGATCTGGAACGCGCTCGGCAATGTCGTCACCGGCCAGAACACCGCCCAGTACGGCATTGGCGGCCTGATCGCGGGCGCGTCGGTTATCTTCTTCGCTTACATCGGCTTCGAGGCTGTCTCGACCGCCGGCGCCGAAGCAAAGAACCCGGCCAAGGACATGCCGATCGGCATCCTCGGTTCGCTGGTCATCTGCACCATCCTCTACATCCTCACGTGCGCCGTGCTCGTCGGCATCGTGCCTTATCAGGAGCTCAACGTGCCGGCCCCGATCGCCCTTGCGGTTGACCGTATGGGTCTCCCCTGGTTCGCGATCCTCGTGAAAGTTGGCGCTTTCGCTGGCCTGTCATCGGTGATGCTGGTGCTGCTCTACGGCCAGACCCGCATCTTCTACACGATGGCGCGTGACGGCCTGCTGCCGCCCGTGTTTGCCAAGATCCACCCGAAGTACAAAACGCCTTGGGTCAACACGATCGTTGTCGGCATCATTGCTGCGGGCTTCGCCGGCTTCACGGGTCTCGACTTCCTCGGAAACACGACCAACGTCGGCACGCTGATTGCCTTCATGTTCATCTGCGTCACGGTGATCTATCTGCGCTTTGCGCGGCCTGAGCTGCATCGTCCATTCAAGATGCCGACCTGGCTGATCGTGCTGATCGCTCTGATCGGCGCGGCGATGTGCTTCCTGCTGGTGATGTCGCTGATGGCGCACGAGGCCACACGGAACTTCTTCATCCCGTATCTGGCGGTCGGCACGCTATTCTACTTCGTATATGGCATGTGGAATTCGAAGCTCGCCAAGGGCATCACCGTTTCCGGCCACGAACCGAATGCGGACCTTGCGCAAGCCGGCATCCAGAACGACGACACCGGCAAGAAATAGTCCTGCCATCATTCCAGACAGCGGCGCCTCCCCAAAAGGGAGGCGTCGTTGCTTTTGAGGGTCGGCATCGCTATCCCCGCCATGCGCAAGGCAAGGCAGGCGAAGATGACGATCGAAGCGGTAGTCTGGGATTTTGGCGGCGTGTTCACCACCTCGCCATTCGATGCCTTCAACCGCTACGAGCGTGAGCACGGCCTGCCGCACGACATCATTCGCAGGATCAATTCGATCAACCCCGACACCAACGCCTGGGCGCGCATCGAGCGCTCCGACGTCGACGCAGCCACGTTCGATCAGCTGTTTGCGGATGAAGCGAAAGCCATTGGCTTCGACATCCGCGGCGCAGATGTCCTGGCCCTGCTGTCAGGCGACCTGCGGCCGCGCGTGATCGATGCTTTCAAAGCCTGCAAGGCCCGCTTCAAGGTCGGCTGCATCACCAACAACGCCCCGACAGGCAAGGGCGCCGGCATGTCATCATCCAGCGAAAAGGCGACGGCCATCGCGGACGTGTTTTCGCTGTTTGACCATGTGATCGAAAGCTCGAAGGCCGGCGTGCGCAAGCCAGACCCGCGTATCTATCGCATGATGTGCGAGGCGCTGGATGTGTCGCCGGACAGCTGCGTCTACCTGGACGACCTTGGCATCAACCTGAAGCCGGCGCGCGAGATGGGTATGACGACGATCAAGGTAACGTCCGAGCAGCAGCTGCTGGACGATCTGTCGAAGGCGGTCGGTCTGAACTTCTAGCTTCCGTTCAGGCCGCCTCGACCTTGCCGATGCGCGGCGGCCCGCCCTGGGCGGCCTGCGAGGGACCGAACGAGCGGTCGAGCACGCGTGTCGAATCCAGCGCCAGCGTGATCGCCTCGCTCAGATGGCCGAGCACTTTCACATTGTTCGCCATCACGTGCAGCGCTTCCGGCCGCGTGTCTGACGCGATTACCTCGCAGCGCTGCAGCATGTCCGCCCGCAACTGCATGAGCAGGTCTTCGAGCTTGTGGCCGGCCGGATTCTTCTCGGAGCGCAGAAAATGGGTCACGATGTCCTCCCGGTGACTTCGCGGACAACATGACGCAAACTTGCTGACGGAGCGTTGCTGCTCCCGGATATATTTCCGGCATCGCGCGTTAATGAGTTCGATACTTTAAGGTGTGGGAAAGGTGAGGCGCATGACCAGCCCAATCGGAGCCGCTAAGGCTGTCGCGCAGCTGAAGGGCTGGAAAGCAGTCAGCGGCCGGGACGCCATTTCGAAAAGCTTCAAGTTCGCTGATTTCAATGCCGCCTTTGGCTTCATGACGCGCGTCGCGCTGAAGGCCGACAAGATGGATCACCATCCCGAATGGTCGAACGTCTACAACAAGGTCGATATTGTGCTGACGACGCATGATGCAGGTGGCGTCACGGCGAAGGACGTGGAGCTTGCGACTTTCATCGACGAAGCCGCGGCCTAGGCGTCGAACACGATCACGCTGGCGAGTGCGACGCGCGCTTCGCCTTTGCCAAGCACCGCATCCACGGCCTTCTGCAACCGGGCCGCGAGGATGTCGACGTCAGGCTTTTCGCCGACGGTGTAGGACAGGGATGCGTAGTTCAGGATCGCATCGCGCATCGAACTCATCAGGCGCGGCCGGATCGCCGCGCACATCTTGCGGGTCGCCTCCTTCGGCACGTCCAGGCCTGCATCGACAGCCAGAACGCCATGGACCTTGAAACCGCGTGCGATAGAGGCGCGCAGGCCGAATGTCGGCACATAACTGTCCGACCCGGTGATCCGCTTGGCCTGCGGGTCCATCTCCGCGCTCGGCGCCGTTGGCGGGGCGGCCGAAGCTTTCCCGGCCAGGGCGGAAGCGAGAAGAAGGGCGAGGGCCTTGCGCATGTGCGGGAGTCTGCGCTGGAAGGCTTAACACCTGCTTTAGGACGCGGATCGCCTATCCTTGACGGCAGAGCCCGACAGGACTAGCAAACGCGCTCCCAAAATACCCGGCTCGCCGGGTATCCGGAAACGGGGCCGTAGCTCAGTTGGGAGAGCGCGTCGTTCGCAATGACGAGGTCAGGGGTTCGATTCCCCTCGGCTCCACCAATCCACCAGCAAGCCGGTTTTCTGTCAGCGCCGTTGCCCGGCGCCGGAATTGCTGGGATATTTTCCTGCCTGTGGGGAGATCCGGTTCGATGCGCTTCCATCTGTTGGCTCTGGCTGCCGGCCTCGCGCTCGCGGCCTGCGATGCTCCCGCTCCCGCGCCTGCTTCAGACGCCAATCTGGCGGCGCGCACCCAGACACCCGTGGTGACAGTCCCGGATGCGACGTCGGGCCCGGCCATATCGTCGTCAGTAGAGCCGTCGGGGCAACGGGTAAGCAGCACGGCCCCTCCGCCGGCGCAGGACCTCAAATTCGTGCAGTTCGCGGTCGGCAGCGATGCGGTGCGTGACGATGCGCTGCAGGACCTATCGCGCTTTGCCCGCTACCTCACGAAATTCCGCAAGTCGGTCGTCATCACCGGTTTTACCCGCCGCATGCCGGATCTTGCTGCAGCGCAAGACCTGTCTGCTCGCCGTGCCCAGGCCGTGCGCCGTTTTCTCATCCTCCATGATGTCAGCGCCGCCCAGATCACCGCGAGCGGTCGAGGCGATGCCCAGCCGCTGGACCCGGGAGAGACAGAAGAGGCAATGGCGCGAAACGACAGGGTCGAACTAACGATCGTCCAAACGCCCTGATTCCCTCCACAGCCTGAGGGGTTTCGCCGTTTTCCTTTGTTTAGGTGATCGCAGCCATAACAGGTTGTCGTCGCCCCGGGCGCCCGCTAGAGCGGTTGCGCCCCGCCAGCTGGGACCAAGGTCGCCTCATGAGCCTGCTCTTCGCCCTCTACCAGTACTTCCTGAACCCGCTGCTGACGCTGCTTTTCTTCCTCGTC
Source organism: Azorhizobium sp. AG788 (assembly GCA_943371945.1). Taxonomy (GTDB): domain Bacteria; phylum Pseudomonadota; class Alphaproteobacteria; order Caulobacterales; family Hyphomonadaceae; genus UBA7672. Next base: position 3,010 of record CALRWU020000006.1, on the reverse strand, counting down.
TTCGCCTACGTGATCGCCAGCTGGCTGGTGTCGTTCGGCGTCATCAACATGCGCAACCCGAACGTCCGCGCCATTGTTGGTTTTCTGAGCGCCGTGGTCGAGCCGATGTGCCGTCCGATCCGCCGCTTCATTCCGCCGATCAATGGTGTACTCGACCTGTCGGTCATGATCGTCCTCTTGATCATCGTGTTCGTGCGCGACTGGGCGCTGCCTCAATTGCTCTACCTGCTGGCAGGCGTGCCGGGTGGGCTCTGAGCGTCTGGAAACTGATCGCGGGCGGCGCTGAGCTGCGCGTGCGCGCCCAGCCGGGCGCATCGAAAGACGCCATCGAAGGGTTAGGCGAAGACGCCTCCGGCCAGAGCTTTCTGAAAGTCCGCGTCCGCGCTGTGCCCGAGAAGGGCAAGGCCAACGCCGCCATCGAAGTTCTGCTGGCAAAGGCGCTCGGCCTGCCGAAATCGGCCGTTTCGGTGGAGAAGGGCGAGACCCAACGCATCAAGACAGTGCGAATCTCGGCCGATCCGTCTATAGCGGGCGCGCTTGAGGCCCTGACGGGAGCGCGAAAATGACGGCTGAACTCATCGACGGAAAGATCGTCTCCGAGAAAGTGCGTGCCGCCGCCGCCGCCGCTGTCGCCAAACTTCCCGGCAAGCCGTGCCTTGCCGTGGTTCTCGTCGGAGACGATGCAGCTTCCGCTCTCTACGTGAAATCGAAGGGCGAGAAGACCGAAGCGGCTGGCATGCGTTCGATCACAAAACGCTTCCCCGCTTCAGCGACACAGGCCGAGATCGAAACCGAACTCACCGCTCTGAACGCCGATCCCGAAGTTGATGGCATCCTGCTGCAACTGCCGCTGCCCAAGGGGCTCAACGAGGCCAGCGCGCTCGCCTGTATTGATCCGCTCAAGGACGTTGACGGCCTCACTGAACTTTCAGCGGGACGCCTTGTTCTCGGCAAGCCGGGACTTCGCCCCTGCACGCCGGTCGGCTGCGTGATCATGGCGAAGCATGCGTTGGGTGATGACCTGACCGGCAAGCATGTCGTCGTCATTGGTCGCTCCATCCTGGTAGGCAAGCCGGTGTCCCTGCTGTTCCTCGCCGAGAACTGCACGGTCACCATCGCCCATTCGAAGACAAAGGATCTGCCTGCGCTGTGCCGCACCGCCGACATCCTCGTGCCTGCTGTCGGTCGGCCCGAGATGGTGCGGGGTGATTGGGTGAAGCCCGGCGCTGTCGTCATCGATGTTGGCATCAACCGCATCCCGGTGCCGGAGAAGGGCGAGGGCAAAACGCGCGTTGTTGGCGATGCGCATTTCGCAGAGTGCCGCGAAGTCGCAAGTTTTATCACACCTGTTCCCGGCGGCGTCGGCCTGATGACGGTGGCCTGCCTCCTACGCAATACAGTGCTCGCTGCTTGCGCGCGTCGCGGATGGGCCGTGCCGAAGGAACTCGACGCCTGAGCCTGTTCGACGATCTCTGGCTGAAGCAGGAGGGTCGTTGCGCCATCTGCGGCGAGCCAATGCCGCGCGGACGTTTCGATGTTCCGCACGCGACGGTGTGGAAGAAAAAGCGGCCGACCTTCGATCACATCCGTCCGCGCGTGAAGGGCGGCGGCGATGATCCATCGAACCTCCAGCTTGCTCACGCTGAATGCAACTGGACGAAGGGCGACGCCTGGAAGCCAAACCGTTAGGCGGTCGCCTCCGCCGGTTTCAGCTTCCCGATCGTCCACCGCACGAGCCGCCAGCCCAACATCAGCGCAAGCAGGATGGCGTGAACCGTTGGCGCGCCGTCGATGGCTTTCACCATCAGCAGATTGTGCGCGACGGCGAGAATTGCGAGCGGGAAGATCAGCCAGTGGATGCGATCCCAGATCTTGCGCCCGAGGCGTTTGATCGACGCGTTGTTCGATGTGATCGCCAGCGGGATCATCAGCGTCAGCGCCGCCATGCCGAGCATGATGTAGGTGCGCAGCGTGACGTCCTGGATCAGTCCCGCAATCGACCAGTTCCGATCGAGCCAGAAATAGGCGAGCAGGTGAAGCGCTGCGTAGAAGAAGGCTGCAAGTCCAACGCGTCGCCGGATCACGGCCAACGGTCCCCAGCCTGTGATGTCGCGCAGCGGGCTGACTGCTAGCGTGAGCAGGAGGACGCGGATCGCGGTGTCGCCGAGATAGCGATGCGTCCACTGGCCGACATTCCAGCCCATAGCGTGCGGCTGGCCCGACAGCATCAGGCCCCATTGCACCGCGAGGTAGCCGAACGGGATCAGCAGTCCGAGCAAGACCAGCGGTTTGAGCCAGTGCTTCCCGAACGCGCGGAGCGCTGACGCTTCGTTGGCAGGTGTGCGAATCAACGCGATCAGAGCAAGCCCGCCAATTGGCGTCAGCAGCAATGACGCGCCGAAATAGAGACGCGGCTTCAGGCCGATCATCCGCGCGACAAGCGCTGGAACGCCGGCCGCAGCCACCCAGCCGGCTATCCAGAGCAGGATCCAGATCAGGCCTGAGTCCGGCGGTGCATCCGCAATCGCGGCGCCGGGGAACGCGCTGTTCTCCATAGCGCTAGTAGTTCTTCTTGAGGTCCATGCCGGCATAGAGCGCGCCGACCTGTTTCTCGTATCCGTTATACATCTCGGTGTTGCGGCGCTCGTTGAAGCCGCCCTTGCCGCCGATCACGCGCTCACTCGCCTGGCTCCAGCGCGGGTGCGAGACGTTCGGGTTCACGTTGGAATAGAACCCGTATTCGTTGGCGTTGGCCTTGTTCCAGGCTGTGCTCGGCTCGGTCGTGGTAAAGCGGATTTTCACGACGGACTTGGTGGCCTTGAATCCATACTTCCACGGGATCACGGTGCGCAGCGGGGCGCCATTCTGTTTCTCGAGCGCCTTGCCATAAGCGCCCACTGCAAACAGCGGCAGCTCGTTTCGCGCTTCGTCGAGGCGCAGACCCTCCGTGTAGGGCCATTGCAGCACTGGCCGATTGACGCCGGGCATTTCATTCGCGTTGAGGTAGGTG
>CALRWU020000005.1:0-22351 GCA_943371945.1 Azorhizobium sp. AG788 | reverse complement strand
GGTCCGTTCGGTGTCCGGCGAGTACTCGCTGGTGATCACCAAGTCTGGCGCGGGTGGATATTCCGACGTCAGCCAAGGTGGACCGTTCGATGCGGCGCGCGGCCAGACGGTCGAACTCGGAACGTCCGAGTTCACGATGGAGCGCGGCGCGAAGTTCCGCGCCGTCCTGAAAGTGCGTGCCGGCGGTGAAGTCGTCTGCCGCGACATTCGTTCTTAGACCTGAAGTACACGGAGTGCAGTCATGAAACGCCTTGCCATCAATTTCATCGCTCTTGCCATGGCCAGCGCCGTCAGCATCGGCGCGGCTGAAGCGCAGGGACGTTTCGGTAAACCGAAAAGCGTGGTCAGCGTTACCCAGACCGGCAGTGGCAATGGCGCTGCCGTGGCGCAGGATGGCGCAGCTCATGCGGCGGGCATTTCACAGAACGGCGCGAACAATGCCGGCCAGATTACCCAGTCCGGCGTGAACAACACCGGCGTGATCAAGCAGAAGGGCAGGAATAACGGCGCGACGCTGGCGCAGACCGGCGCGAACAACGCCGCGTGCGTCGTGCAGGTCGGCAACAACCTGTCGGCTGATGTCGTGCAGCAGGGCAACAACCAGTCGCTCGGCGTGGCGCAAACCAATCGCGGCGCCTTCGCGATCAAGGCGTCGGACTGCAAGTACGAACCGCAGGTGTTCGCCTACTGGCAGCGCTATGGGTACAAGGGCAACTAGAGAATCGCGTCAGGGCGCCCAGACGGCGTGGACCGGCACTTTGCGCTGCGCCAGAAGTTCGCGGATTGGTGACGCGCCTTCGCCGGCCTTGGCTTCGTTGTAGACGTTGAGCTTGTCCTGGCCCATGAACAGGATGACGATCCGCCGCGACGACAGGATGCCGGGGATGGTGAGCGTCATGCGCTCGGGCGATCCGGCGGCGCCGGGTGCGTGAATGCCGGCGAGCTTGCGCGAGCTGTTTGGATCGACCGCTGCTGCATAGCCGTCCGCGCCCGGGATCAACGACGCGATGTGGCCGTCGGGACCCATGCCGATGAGGCAGATGTCGAACGGCATGATCGGAGCGATGCGCTTTTCGGCAGTGGCGGCGCCGCCTGACGCTTTCGCGTGATTGGTCTTCAGCGGAATGAAGGTCGCGCCGGCAGCCCGGCGGCGGATGAGCAGGTCTCGCACCAGGAATTCGTTGGAGGCCGGATCCTGCGGGTTCACCCAGCGCTCGTCGGTAACCGTCAGGGAGACCTTATCCCAGTTGATCGGTGCGTTCGACAGTGCGTCGTAGAGTGGGCCGGGTGTCGTGCCGCCTGCGAGCGCCATCGAGGCCTTGCGACGCTTGCGAATGATTTCTCCGAGGCGATCCTGGAAGTCCTGGCACAGGCCAGCGAACAGGCGTTTGCGGTCCTGGTAGAACGTTTCTTCGTGCGTCGTCACAGTGCTCATTCGTACCAGCTATGGCCATTACGTTCAGTGAGTGCGAAAGCGCCGGCGGGGCCCCAGCTTCCAGCTTGATACGGGGCAGGCTTGATGCCCGTGCGCGCCCAGCCTTCGATGATGCGATCGATCCAGAGCCAAGCAGCTTCGGCTTCGTCGCGGCGCACGAAGAGCGTGGAGTTGTCGTTGATCGCTTCCAGCAGCAGGCGTTCGTAGGCAATGCGCCGGCGTTTTTCGCCCTTGAAGGCGTCAATCAGGGAGAGGTTGAGCGACAGGGGCTGCAGCTCGTAGCCGTCCTGGCTGAGCGACGGCGTCTTGTTCATGATGGTGAGTGAGATCGACTCTTCGGGCTGCAGCGTGATGGTCAGCCGGTTCGCCATCAGCGGCGCGCCGGAAAAGATCGAGTGCGGCACGTCGCAGAACTGGATGACGATCTGTGAATGGCGGGTCGGCAGCCGCTTGCCCGTGCGCAGGTAGAAGGGCACGCCTGCCCAGCGCCAGTTGTCGACATGGGCGCAGAGCGCGACGAAGGTTTCCGTGCTGGAGGGCTTGCCGTTTTCCTCTTCGGTGTAGCCCGGCACGCTCTTGCCGTCGGCGACGCCGCGCACATACTGGCCGCGCACGGTCCTCATAAGCAGGTCAGCGTCGGGAATGGGGCGCAGGCTGCGCAGCACCTTCACCTTCTCGCTGCGCACGGACTCCGGCCGCATGTCGTGCGGCGGCTCCATCGCGATCAGGCAGAGCAGCTGAAGCAGGTGGTTCTGCACCATGTCGCGCGTGGCGCCGTATTCGTCGTAATAGCCAAAGCGTCCCTCGACGCCGAGCGTCTCTGCGACGGTGATCTGTACATGCTCGATCGTGTGGCGGTTCCACAGCGGCTCAAAGAGCGCATTGGCAAAGCGGAGCGCGATCAGGTTCTGGACGGTTTCCTTGCCCAGATAGTGATCGATGCGGAAAATGCGGCTCTCAGCGAAATGCTCGGCAATCGCGCTGTTGATCTCGTCGCCCGTCTTGAAGCTCTTGCCGATCGGCTTTTCGACGATGACGCCATTGGGCGCCCCAGTGAGGCCGACGGCGGCCAAGCCTCGCACTATCGGAATGTAGAGGGCGGGCGAGGTTGACAGGTAGAAGAGGGCGCCGCCGCTCTGACCATTTAGCTTGTTGCACAGAGTGGTGTAGGTTGCCGGGTCGGTGGCGTCGCCGGGAGAATAGGTCAGGCGCTTCGAAAACGATGCCCAGGAACCCTCCGAGAAGAATGCGCCGGCGCGCTCGCGCACCCAGCCTTCGACCTCCTTGCGGAACTCCGCATCTGTCAGCGCGGAGCGCGCCGCGCCGACGATTCTCAAATCAGGGGGCAGAAGGCCGTCGCCATCCAGGAAGTAGAGGGACGGGAAAAGCATGCGGCGGGCGAGGTCGCCGGTCGCGCCGAATATGACAAAGGCCCCCGAGATGGACATGCAGCGACCTCAGATCGGTGCAGGCCTGCCGGTCAAGCGGAAATACGCACCCGGCCGCAGTTATGCCGGGCTCTCCAGACCGGAACAGGCTGTTCCATATGTGTCGCGCCCAAAAATCTGGCTGACAGCTACAAACGGGCAGAGCCCTTGTTGTTTCAGGGGAGTACCATGCTAATAATTTGGGCAAGGCGGGTGTAGCTCAATGGTAGAGCAGAAGCTTCCCAAGCTTACGACGAGGGTTCGATTCCCTTCACCCGCTCCAGGTATTTGCTGAGCCTCCGATAAGCCAGACGGCCGAGCTGCAACAAAAAAGCATGTCCAAACGGTTGGGACGGCGCGCGCGAGGAGCAGGCACTAAGAAAACGGCCAGTCGCTCTAACCAATTTCCCTAGATTGTGCATGGATTGTCTTTGATCCTCACCGCAGACCAACTTTTCCTCGTTGTGACATGGGGGAAAATGGGTACGTTGACGTAAGAGTAAGCTAAACACGACCAAGTCGATGACATTGAGAGAATCGGACGCGAATGGGGGCGCGGGCGGTTGGTACTATGCCTTTAGGGGGAAGTGACTTGATGGACGCCAGCGTCGTCGCGCGACTGCTCGAACAGACCGCGCGTGCAGTATATGACGCGCGGGGACCCAAGGCCATCCACGCTGGCCAGTGGGCCGTGCTGAGATACCTCGCGCGGGCGGGCCGGCAGGCGCGGACTGTCGGGGGGGTTGCGACCTATCTTGGAGTGACGCACGCGCCGGCTTCGCGCGCGGTCGCATCGCTGGCGCGCAAGGAATATGTGACCGTGAAGCCCGATCCCGAGGATCGCCGCGTTCGCCGAGTCGAGCTGACTGCGTCCGGCATGGCCATCCTGGAGCAGGACCCTGTCCACAAGCTGACGGACGCGATCGATGCCCTGAGCTCGGAGAAGCGCAAGGACCTTGCGACGATGCTGGAGACGCTCTACGCGCGTCTCGTAAAGCCTACCTGAAGCGCGACACGGCGGACCAGACTTGGCCGAACAGCAGATCCAGTATTCAGCAGACAAGGCGACGGCCTATCGCGAGCTCGTCGCCGAGATCGGCAGTGTCGTCGCCGGCGAGACGTCGCGGACAGCGCGTTACGCCACCACAGTCTCGTTGCTGAAGGCGGCGTTCGGGGAGCGCTTCTTCTGGTGCGGCTTCTATGAAGTCGATCCGGGCAAGAGCCGCGAACTGGTCGTCGGGCCGTATCAGGGCACGCTGGGCTGCCTGCGGATTCCTTTTGCGAAGGGCGTGTGCGGGGCATGCGCCGCCAGCGGCGAGACGATCATCGTCCCTGATGTCCATGCGTTCCCCGGCCACATCGCCTGTGACTCGCGTTCGAACTCCGAGATTGTCGTGCCGGTCTTCGATGCAGGCGGCGCGCTGATCGCCGTGCTCGACGTCGACTCGACCGCGTTCGCGGCGTTCGATGAAGTGGATGCGCGCGGGCTTGAAGCCGCGTGCCGGGCAATGCTGGCTTAGTCAGCTTTCTCGAGACGGGTCACGGAAAACGCGCTCTGCGGGCTCCGGAAAACCGTCACGTGGTAACGAGCGCCGCCGGCCAGCGAGATGGCGAAGGCGTAGTTGTAGCCGGCGACCACCTGCAATGACGCTTCGACATTTTCCACGGCAGGGCGCGTGGGCTCGCGGGCGTAGATGGCGTCCATGGCAATGGCTCGAGCGGCCTGCATGCCCTCATCCATGGGGCCGACCGGGGCGTATCCGCCGGGCATGGCGGGAGGCGACGCGGGGGCCGGTTCAATGGCTTCGGCTGCAGTACGTGTCGGCGTTGGCGCTTGTTCCGGCGTAGCGGCTGGAGCGGGCGCGCAAGCGCTCACAGCGGCGCAGACAACGAGTGCTGAAACCCGGCGCATGCCAATTCGGGCTCGCGCTAGCCGACCTTCTCGTAGTTGGTCACTTTCATCTGGTTCTGCAGGTCGCGGTAGACCACCACCTTGAAACGGGAACCACCGGTCATGGTGATGTCGAAGGCGTAGTTGAGGCCCGCGACGACCTGCACCTCGACCTCCACCTTCTCCACCAGAGCGCGCGTGGGATTGCGCTTGTAGATCTCGCTGACGGCGAGCGCCTGCGCTTCCTTCGCGCCAACAGTGGACTCATCGGCTTTTGCGTAACCGCCGGTGATGACGGCTTCGCGTTCAATGACTTGTTCAGCCTGCGGCGCGGGTGTGGCGCATGCCGCAAGCATTGCGAACGCGAGGAGGCTGGTCTGAAATTTCATTGCGAGCACCTGAACTTGTTGTGTCGGTAGATTAGGCGAAGCGGCATCGATCCGATACCGGAGAATGTAGTCGTGTAAGGCGCTCAGCCGGCCTTGGTCCATTTGCCGTCAGCGCCCTTGCGATAGAAGGTGAAGCTCGCCGGATCCCATTGCGGATCATCCTGGCCGAGCATGTGGAAGAGCGCGTAGCCGTTACGGCCTTCCCAGAATTGCTGTGCGCCCATGGTTACACCGTTGGGGCCGCATGCATCCCATGGCTCGCCGCCGGACATCGCGTCCATCTCGGCTGCGAGTTCGGCATTCGGCGTCAACTTGAAAGCCGCGCCTGCGAGAACGGGACCGCTGTAGGGCTGCGTCGCGCAGCGTGTGCGCTGGTCTTCGGGTGCGCTGGCAAGTGTCTTCATGGCGGCCTGTTCGGGCGTCTCGCCTTTCTCGACCGGAACGACCTGCAGGATGAACATCGCCTGATCGTCAGGCGTGCCGTCCATGCGGTATTTCACATAGCCCTGCACGTAGGAATAAACGTGCGGCACCCAGCCCTCCGCAGAGCAATCCTGTGCGCGGAAGGCCAGCGCAAGATCTCCGGAGACGCTGACCTCCTGCGTGCGCCAGACGCATTTGGTCGCGAGCTTGGGCGCCTGCGCGTCGATCTTGAGGAAGTCGGCGGAGTTGGAATTGCTGCACAGGCCGGTGACGGGGAGTTTGGCGCCACAGCCAGCGGTTGCTTCAGACGCTGCGGGTGCAGCTGAGGCCTCGGCTCCGAGTGCAGCATCTTTCTCGCCCCCGCAGGCGGAGAGCGCGAGCAAAGCCATCGCACAGAGCAGGGCGCGCGGCGCACCTTTCGGAAAGGTCATGAACGGGCATCCCGTGAACTCAGCGCCGACGACGCCGGCATTGTTGTAGCGTCGCCAGCTTCGCGCGCTCAAGCAAGACGCTGCATTACTTCGGCTTGGTGCTCGCGTACTTTGCTGCGGCATCCGCCCATTTGAAGGGCAGGGTATCTGGAAGGATGCTCACCTCGGTTGTGAACTTGAACGGGGCAGAGGGAATGCCGCTGTCGAAGGATACCTCGACGAAGAAGGCGGTGTACCCCTCCGTGGGCATCGGGACCTGCGCCAGATAGTTTCCTTCCGTGCCCGGCTCAATGACGGTGGAGGTGTAGGCCTTGCCCAGTGACTCGACACGGAAGTCACGCGCCTTTGGATTGTGGGCCTGCCACAACTTCACTTCGATCGGCTTGTCGAGCGGGCGCAGGGTGATGCCGTTGGCGTCGATCTTGTTCCAGATGAAGTCCGGCCGCTTGCCGCCGGTGATCACCGAATTGTACCACGCCAGCATGCTGTCGACCGCATCGGAGCCCGCGAGGTTATGCGCTGCATTCTCGACATAGCGGATGCGTTTTTCCTGCGGCAGCTGTTCGTAATAGAAGCGGGAGTTGTCCGGCAGGAAGAACTGGTCGCCCGAGGCGTTGACCAGGAATTTCGGGATCGTGAGCCGCGCCCGGTCGCGATAATTGTAGGGGTCCTCGATCGCGAGCACCGCCTGGTATTCCGGCGTGCCGATCTTGTGCGGGAAGAGGCCGTGCTTGACGTAATCCTCCAGTGACGGCGCGAAGAAGCCGAGCACTTCGAAATGGTGCTTGGTGATTTCCTCCGAGTTCAGCGCATCGATCACCATCGGCATGATACCGATGACGCGCTCGTCCACGGCGCCGACAAGCCATGTGGTCCAGCCGCGCTTGGAAGCGCCGGCTACGACGAACTGGTTGATCGCGACTTTGCCGCCAGCGTCGGACTTCATGAATTCCTGCGTGGCGTCCATCGCCTTGACGCCGGCTTTCACCATGGCGAGGCGGACGAGCCATTCATCGTCCTTGGTCGTGAAATGCTTCACGCGCGTGTAGGCGATGGTGTCGTCCTCGACACGCGCGACGCCGGGCGAGTCGGTGAAGCGCAGCGGCTGGTTCGGGACCATGCCGACTTCGGCGACGACGGAGCCGGTCTCCTTTGCAATGCGGATGGAGCGATCCTGGGCTTTGGTCGGCGCCGGATCTGTGTTGTCGCCCTGCCAGATGAAAAGGAGCGCCTTGTCGTGCTTCACCTCGGTCGGCTTCACGATCGTCATCCAGTGCGTCCACACCGGCTTGTCGACATCGGCTGATGTGCGCCAGGTCTGCGACGTCATGTTGAGGACGTAGGTGGTCTGGCCATCGCCCGGGTATGTGCCGACCAGCTCCCACTTGTAGGATGGGTCGGGCTTGTAGACGTAGGCGTCGAGCGCGGTTTTTTCTTCGGGTTTGACGGAGAGGTCGACGGCGACCGGCGCTGGCGCTGCGGGTTCCGGCGCAGGGGCCGATGGGTTGCAGGCTGCGAGCGCGATGGCGCAGGCGAACGCGGTAAGCGTATGTCGGATCATGATGTGCCTCCCCTTGCGTGCGCCGCTGCCGTGCGCATCTGCGGGAGAGAGATTGGCACGAGTTGGTCTGGAGCGAAATCGTCCAGGGTGCACCAAAAAACAAAAGCCGCGCGCTGAGGGCAGCGCGCGGCTCTTTTTGTCGAGGCCCGTCGATCAGGCGTTGGCGGCAGCGTTGGCTTTCGCTTTCCGGGCGCCCGCGCCGATGACCAGGACGAGGCCGAGTATCGCGGCGAGGATCAGCAGGACCAGTTGCATCAGCGGCATCACGTCGGTGGACGTCATGCCGGCCACGCCGCCGAAGTAGTAGCGGGCGCCAAGACCGGCGATGCCGGTCAGCAGGAGCAGGATGCCGGCGCTGAAGCCGCCGTCCGACACCGGTGAGTCCGACTTCACTTCGCGATGGATCGCGATGGCCTGCAGCACCATGAAGAACACCGCGACGCCGAAGAACGGCGTCATCCACAACAGCGCGTCGCGCAGGCCTTCGGCGCCGGCGAGCGCCTTGTCCATGCCCGCCGCGACCTTGTTGGCCGAGAAGTTGGTGGACAGGATGCCGACCAGCGTCGGACCGCCGCCGAGACCGATGAAGTTGAGGACCATCAGGAGGATGGCGCTGGACATCGTGCGTTGCGACGGCTTGACCGAGTTGTTCACCATGGCGAGCGCCGGGGCGAGGTAGAAGATGTTCAGCAGCAGCGGCAGGATCAGCAGCCACAGCCCGGTCGGCCAGTCGGTCGCCTGGGTGTAGAGATACCAGAACGGCGTCGCCGCCGTCATGGCGATCAGCGGCGTCAGCGCGTACCAGACCTTCGAGCGCTTCGCCATCAGGTCGACGATGAAGCCAGACGCGATGGTGCCGATGCCGATGCCGACGCCGATCACCAGCGCGTACCAAAGCGACAGCTCGGCCGGCGTCATATGGAGCGTGCGAAGCAGGAAGGATGCGTTCCAGCCGAGCGCGGCATAGCCGACGAAGGCCGAAAGGCCGCAACCCATCGCCGTCCACAGCAGGGCCGGGCGGCTGATGAACTGCCAGAAGGTGGCGCCGAAGCTGGAGCGCTCGCCAGCCATCGCCGCGAGCTTTGCCGGGTCCATGGCGCCGCGCTTGGGCTCGCGCACGACGAAGACCATCAGAAGGGCTGCGATCACGCCGGCGACGCCGATGGCGATGAAGGCGGTGCGCCAGCCATAAGCCTCGCTGACCTGGGCGCCGAAGGCGATGGCGCCGGCCTGGCCGAGCGGCACGCCCATGGAGAACAGCGCCAGCGCAATGCCGCGTTTTTCGGCGGGGAAGTAATCCGAGATGATCGAGTAGGAAGGCGGGGCGCCCGCCGCCTCGCCCACGCCGACGCCGACGCGCGAGAGCAACAGCGTCGTGTAGTTCTGCGACAGGCCGCACATGGCGGTGAAGCCCGACCACAGCGTCGCGCCGACGAAGAGGATATTGCGGCGGCTGTTGCGGTCGGCGAGGAAGCCGACGACGACGCCGAGGACAGTGTAGACCAGCGCGAACCAGAAGCCGGTCATCCAGCCCATCTCAGCGTCGGTAAGGCCTACGGTTGTCCCGTCGGGTAGTTGCTTGAGGAAGGCCGGATCGTTCTTGATCGACTCGATCAGCACGGACATCAGCTGACGGTCGAGGAAGTTGAAGATGTAGATCATGGCCAGCATGGCCAGCACGATCCAGGCATAAAGGCTCGTGCGTTGCGCCCCGAGCGGCGCAGCAGCGGTATCATTCATAGTTCCCTCCCGGAGCGCCGGTGTTCCGGCCCCTCTCGACACGCGGTAGTTTCCATATCGCGCGCGGGTTGGCGAGGGGATTGTCGCCGCAGGGGAACGGGCGATTCATGCCGCAGGTGCGATAGGCGCTGGCGTCAGTGAGAGGCCGGTCCGGCTTCCTTTGCCCACGCGCCGCTGGCGTTGCGTTTGTAGAAAACGAAGAGCGTCGGATCCCAGCTGGGGGTGTCCTGCCCGGTGGCGTGGAAGATCGCGTGCGGTCCGTGCGCTTCCCACCAGACCTGGCTGTCCTCGGTGTAGCCGAACGGGCCGCAGGCGGAGATGGGGCCATCCTGACCTTTCTGCAACTCGTCCAGGAATGCGTCGGCGGGGGCGAGCTGGAAGGTAGCGCCCATGGCATCCGGGCGCGTCTTGCAGCGGGCGCGCTCCGCTTCCGGCGCCTCGGCCAGCCGGGTCATCGCGACGTCTTCAGCGGTCTTGCCCTCCGGAATGTCGAACACATAGGCGATCACGCTCGAGATCGGCGGATCGGGTGGGGCGATTGTCTGTGTAACGGTGAGGTCGGTCGGATTGGCAAAGGCGTAGCTGAAAGCGAGGCCATCCCGGCCGGTGGCGCTGCAATCCTGCGACCGGAACACCAGAACCTCGTCGGGCGTGCGCTGCACCTCCTCCATCTTCCAGACGCACTTCGGATCGAAGAGGATGTCCTTGGAGCCATCGTTGCGGAGGAAAGTCTCGTCCGTGGTGCAGACCCCGGCCATAGGGGTAAGGGGGCCGGTGCAGGCGGCGGCTGTTTCTGTCGCAGGGGCCTCTGATTTCGGCGCGCAGGCGAAAAGGCCTATTGCGGCAAGGCCTATGGCGACGCGTTTCATGGCTGTTTCCTTATCCCCGGGCCTGCAGCCTTGATCTAATCGGCGCGACTTGTCATCTACCAGCCGCTTGTCTCCCCGCCCGCAGGAACCTCCCGATGGCCGCCACTCACTATGTCTACCACCTCGATGGTCTGACCAAGATCTATCCGGGCGGGAAGAAAGTGTTCGAGAACATCCGGCTGCATTTCCTGCCGGACGCCAAGATCGGGATCGTGGGCGTCAACGGCTCGGGTAAATCCACCCTGCTGCGCATCATGGCGGGCGAGGACACGGAGATTCTCGGCGAGGCCAAGCCCATGGACGGGCTCAAGATCGGCTACCTGCCGCAGGAACCGAAGCTCGATCCGACCAAGAACGTGTTCGACAACATCGCGGCCAAGTGCCCCGAGAAGATGATGGTCGACGCGTTCAACGCCATCTCCGTGAAGCTGGGCGAAGAATACACTGACGAACTCATGGAGCAGATGACCAAGCTCCAGGAAGAGATCGATGCGGCCAACGCCTGGGACATCGATGCCAGGATCGAAATGGCGATGGAAGCGCTGCGCTGCCCGCCCGGTGATGCCGACGTCACCAAGCTTTCGGGCGGTGAGATCCGGCGGACGGCGATCTGTGCGCTGCTCCTGTCGAAACCCGACATGATCCTGATGGACGAACCGACCAACCACCTTGACGCTGAATCCGTGGCGTGGCTGCAGAACTATCTGTCGAACTTCCCGGGCTGCGTGATCCTCGTCACCCACGACCGTTACTTCCTCGACCAGATCACGACGTGGATTCTGGAACTCGATCGCGGGCAGGGCATCCCCTACGAGGGCAACTATTCGGTCTGGCTGGAGAAGAAGGCGAAGCGGATCGCGCAGGAACAGCGCGAGGAAGCCGGCCGCCAGAAGTCGCTCAACCGCGAACTCGAATGGGTCAAGGCCAGCCCCAAGGCGCGCCAGGCCAAGTCCAAGGCTCGTATGAACGCGTACGAGGAGAAAGCGGCGGCGGCGGAGCGCGAGAAGATCACCACCGCGCAGATCCGCATCCCCCCGGGCCCACGCCTCGGCTCGGTCGTCATCGAAGCCGAGCATCTCAACAAGGCCTTCGGCGAGAAGCTGCTGATGGAGGATCTGTCGTTCAAGCTGCCGCCGGGCGGCATTGTGGGCGTCATCGGTCCGAACGGCGCGGGCAAGACCACGCTGTTCAAGATGATCACCGGGCGCGAGCAGCCCGATGCAGGCACGTTCAAGGTCGGCGAGACCGTGAAGCTGGGTTACATCGACCAGTCGCGCGACAGCCTCAACGACAAGAACACGGTCTGGCAGGAAATCTCGGGCGGCCTCGACATCATGGAGATCGGCGGCATCGAACAGCCGAGCCGCGCCTATGTCGGCGCCTTCAACTTCAAGGGCGGCGACCAGCAGAAGAAAGTCGGCCAGCTCTCGGGCGGTGAACGCAACCGCGTGCACCTCGCCAAGATGCTGAAGGAAGGCTCGAACCTGCTGCTGCTCGACGAACCGACCAACGACCTCGACGTGGAAACGCTGCAGGCGCTGGAAGCGGCGCTCGAAGATTTCCCCGGCTGCGCCGTGATCATCAGCCACGACCGCTGGTTCCTCGACCGTGTCGCGACACACATCCTGGCGTTCGAGGGCAACAGCCACGTCGAGTGGTTCGAAGGCAACTTCCAGGACTATGAGGAAGACAAGAAGCGCCGTCTGGGCACGGACGCAGCGGAGCCGAAGCGGCCGACGTTCAAGAAATTCGAGCGGTAGCTAACTGCCAAGGGGGCGCCCGATGAAAGAACTGAAGCCACCGCCAGAGGCTTACATCGACCCCAACGCATTCGAAATCGCACGCATCTGGGCGGCCGACCGCAAGCAGGTTGTGATCTTCGGCTCTGAAATCTGGGACGACCCACGGCAATGGGGCATTATGCTGGTCGACTTCGCTCGGCATGTCGCCCGGGCCTACGAGCTGAACGGCAAAATGGACGAAGCCGAGGCATTGAGTCTTCTGCGTCAGGGCTTCGAAGCCGAATGGGTAGAACAAACGACTAACATCGAGGGCCGGTTGGGAGATAGCTGAGTAAATCTCATCCAGGCTTCCTGAACCGGTAGATGATCTGGTCGGTCTTGCCGCGGATAGCGGGGTTCATGACCATCAGCGTGTGGTCATCGGCGGGTTTGCGCAGGGCGGAGCTTTCGCCGTCATACTTGAATCCTGCCGCCTCGATCTCACGCCGGATAAGGACCGGATCCATGCGATGCACCGTGTTCGGCGCATCGACGGTTTCGCGGTTCGCCACGTGATCAACGACGACGTAGATGCCGCCGGGTTTGAGCGCGTCGTAGACCTTCCGGTTCATGCGGGCTGCGAGGTCGGCCGGGAACTTCTTCAGATACAGGTCGTGGTAGTTCTGCGACGTGAAGATCATGTCCAGCGGCTCGGGGAAGGCGAGGTCGTTGAAGGCGGAGCGCATCGTGACGATGTCGTCTGGATAGGCCTTCTGAAGGATATCGAGCGAGTCGCCATAGAGGACGGGCTTGGCGAGCATGAACTCGTCAGGGCTCCACGCGTAGACTTTCCCGGTCGGCCCGGTCTTCGCCACGAAGAGGCGCGTGAAGTAACCCGCACCTTGCATGATGTCCGCGACTTTCCAGCCGGGCTGAATGTTTGCGAGGTCGAGGACTGCATCGCCACGGCGCTGCGTATCCAGCGCGACATCCACGGCCGGACGGCGCGGATCGGCCATCGCTGTGGATGTCGGGATCGGCGCAGTGTTCGGCGCCATTGATGCGCAAGCAGCGAGACAGAGCGCGGCTGCGGTCAACATCAGCTGCTTCATCGTCCTCATGCCCGATGTGGAGTCTAGTCGCGTCATGTGCAGTCCCACCCGGTACATTCAAAGTCTGAACGCACCATGTGGAAATGCGCAGTGAGGTCAACACACGCCTGCGCGTGCGCAGCGCGACGTAACGTTAGGCTACGCGCAGCTCGCCAGTGCCATCGAGCGGCACGCCCTTGGGCCAGGTCTGTTCGACACGCTCGCGGCTGACGCCCATCACTTCGGCGACGCGGGGCAGGGTTGGCTTTTCGCCGAGCTTGAGCAGGCCATCGGCGGCCTGCGCGATCTGTAGCGGAGTGAGCGGCGCTTCGGCACGCGGCAGTTCGACTGCCTGTACATGCGTGGTCATGCGGAGGTCGCGGAAGGCTGCGGCGCGGCGGGCCACCGCCTTGCGGGCAATCTCGCGGAGTTCTTCTTCGCTCTTGGGTGCGCGGCGTGCACGCGTTGGCTTGGTCTCGGCAGGCGCTGCTTCCGATGCGGTTGCTTCGGGTGTTGCGACGTTCGAGCGAGCGTTCTCTGCGCGGGCGGTTTCCATCGCGAATTCCGCTGCTGCCAGTTCGGCGGCTTCCTTGCGGCGCTGGGCCTGACGCGTGGCCATTGTCTCGGCGTCCATCGCCTTGCGGCCTTCGACGATCCACGCCATCGCGGGCTTCGCGAACGCGAAGATGTAGAACACCGCATCGATGGTGAAGGCGGGCGGCAGGTGGGCGCCGGCAGGCGCATTCACTTTCACGATCTCCCAGCCCATGTGCACGCCGATATTGGTGGCGAAGGCAAAGCCGACGCAGCAGGCGAGCGCGGGAAGCAGCACGGCATAGTCCACCTTGCCGCCATCGGACTTGCGATGCTTGATCGCGTGCATGGCGCCGGAGGCTGCGCAGTTAACGAGGCCGATGCCGAAGGCCATCATCGCGGCGAAGGCGGCGACGCACAGCCAGCTGATATCCATCTGCGGCCAGAACATGCCGAGGACGCCGCCCGTGGCGAGCGTTGCGCCCGACAGGGTGAGGCCCCATGCGAAGATCGACGACCAAGTGTAATTACGCTGTTCCATCCCCCGAAGATCGCGCGTGCAGGTTCATGACTCGTGAACGACAGTTTCGTGGTTGTTAATCAGGGCCGTGCGACGGTCGATGCGAAGGCGCATCAGCAAAACGACGTGACGCATTGAGCTTGCAGCGTCTGGCGCGCGGCAGTTTCTGCAGTGATGTCGGCAGAGTTTGCCGTGGTGAGCGCGTGATGTTGATTGCCTGACGGAGCGACGATCGCGATCTTGAAATGCTGCCGCGTAGTTCGCGCGTCGCGATCCCGCGTGCGACCTAATGCGAGAGGAGCGCGAGGTTTCGAGCGCGGTCCGTCCGCTGCGCGGCCAGCCCCCTCCGTCGGCTGCGCCGCCACCTCCCCCGGCTTCGCCGAGGGAGGACTTCCCCTCGCGATCTCACGGTTTGTGGTCCTGCCCCACCGAGGGTGGGGAAGGTGTCAGTCGCGAAGCGGCTGACGGAAGGGGCTGGCCGCGAAGCGGACGGACAGGGCGGCCGATCAGGCAGGCCCGCCAACTTCCATGGATTCAAGGGCTAGCGGATAGCCTCTCGACTCGGGGTGGCGGGGGTCTTCAATAGCAATGGTTAACGAGCCTTAAATCCCCTAATTTCTCTTCCGTGGATAAACGAAAATATTCCCCCGTCAGGCGTGTTGACGGTCCATTAGGGATGTGGCGACACTATATGTAGCGTCGGGGCTGGCGCACGATACCAATCCATGGGGTTATGCCGATCCCGGCCGGAATTAACTATTTTTGGCCTCTAACGAGAGTTTTCGATGTCCGCAGAAGCCGTCACCACCGAAGAAAAAACCTCCGTCCGCCGCGGGAAACCCAAGGCGCAGGCCAACCTTCGCATCGTCGAGGGCGTCCGGACGGACCCGTCGCGGGACGCCCTGCTGACCGATTTCGGCAAGAAGACGCTCGACGACCGCTATGTTCTTCCCGGCGAGTCGTACCAGGACATGTTTGCCCGAGTCGCGTTCGCTTATTCGGATGATGCCGGGCATGCGCAACGGATTTACGACTACATTTCAAAACTCTGGTTCATGCCGGCGACCCCGGTCCTGTCGAATGGCGGGGCGGATCGCGGCCTGCCGATCTCCTGCTTCCTGAACGGGGTTTCCGACTCGCTGGACGGGATCGTCGAGACCTGGAACGAGAACGTCTGGCTCGCCTCCAATGGCGGCGGCATCGGCACCTATTGGGGCGAAGTCCGCTCGATCGGGGAGAAGGTCGGCCAGAACGGGCAGACCTCGGGCATCATCCCCTTCATCCGCGTGATGGATTCGCTGACGCTGGCGATTTCGCAGGGGTCGCTGCGCCGCGGCTCGGCGGCCTGCTATCTCGACGTCTTCCACCCGGAAATCGAGGAATTCCTCGAGATTCGCAAAGCTGCTGGCGACTTCAACCGCAAGTCGCTCAACCTGCACCACGGCATCAACATCACCGACGAGTTCATGGAAGCCGTGCGCCAGGACGCGCCGTTCCAGCTGAAGTCGCCGAAAAGCGGCACGGTGATGAAGGAGATCTCGGCCCGCAAGCTGTGGCAGAAGATTCTCGAGCTGCGCATGGCGACGGGCGAGCCCTACCTGCTGTTCACCGACACCGTGAACAACTCGATGCCGGCGCACCAGCGTCAGCTGGGCTTCAAGGTTCGCCAATCGAACCTGTGCTCCGAGATCATGCTGCACACCGGCCTCGATCACCTCGGCCAGGACCGTACGGCGGTCTGCTGCCTGTCTTCGGTGAACGCCGAGAAGTTCCTGGAGTGGAAGAGCGAGGAAATGTTCCTCGAAGACGTGTTCCGCTTCCTCGACAACGTGCTGGAAGACTTCATCAAGCGCGCACCGAAGGAAATGGCGCGTGCGGTGTACTCGGCGCAGCGCGAACGTTCGGTTGGCCTTGGTTTGATGGGCTTCCACTCCTTCCTGCAATCGCAGAACGTCGCCATGGAATCGGCGACGGCGAAGGCCTGGAACAATGTGATGTTCAAGCACCTTCGCCGTGGCGCGGATGCGGCTTCGGTGAAGCTCGCGAAAGAGCGGGGTGCCTGCCCTGACGCTGCGGATTGCGGTGTCATGGCCCGCTTCTCTCACAAGCTTGCAATTGCTCCGACCGCGTCGATCTCGATCATCTGCGGCGGCACATCGGCGGGCATCGAGCCGATCCCGGCCAACATCTACACCCACAAGACGCTGTCGGGTTCGTTCTCGGTCAAGAACCCGTTCCTCGAAGCCATTCTGGAGAAGAGCGGCAACAACGCGCCGGGCATCTGGGCTTCGATTCTTGAGCACGAGGGCTCGGTGCAGCATCTCGATTGCCTGTCCGAACAGGACAAGCTGGTGTTCCGCACCGCTTTCGAGATCGACCAGCGCTGGGTGATCGAACTGGCGGCGGACCGGACCCCGTATATCTGCCAGGGCCAGTCGCTGAACCTGTTCCTCGCGGCCGACATCGATAAGTGGGACCTCCACATGCTGCACTGGACGGCATGGGAGAAGGGCCTGAAATCGCTCTACTATTGCCGGTCGAAGTCTATCCAGCGTGCGGGTTTCGCAGGCTCCGAGAAGGTGGCTGCGGTAACCTTCGCCAAGGAAGAGAAGACAGACTACGAGGAATGCCTCGCCTGTCAGTAAGGTGTCGTTAGGCGGGGGAGCTCGCCTGAATCTGCGGCAGGCTCTTTGCAAGTCATGAGGCGGCCTCCGAAAGGGGCCGCCTTTTTGCCCGTTACGCTTGCGGAAGCACTCGCCTCGGAGGTTGTGACAAAGGCCGTCCTGAGGTAGTTTCAAGGGGGAGAGAGAAGATCGGCTGGGCCGGGCAGGAACGCAATTTAGCCAAACGCGTTAAACGTTTGGCAATTTGGTGGGTACAGCCTTTCGGTTCAACCAGGTCTGGGACGAGCAGTTAAAATGATTGCAAGCCTCGCAGGTAGTGTCGTCGTCATGTCGTGCCTCGGATGCGCGACCCCTCCGGCTGACACCACACTGATCGTGACTGAGATCCGTCCGGTAGAGGGCGCTCAGTCGTTCACATCGAGCGATACGCCTCGAGATCTCATCATCGAACAGACGACGACGCCGATGTTCGGCCCGCCGCTTCGCGTCGGCTCTGATTTCAGCCCGACGAACCTGGCAAGCCCTCTGGTGGCTGCGCGGTTCGAGGCTCTCGATCTCGCGACTCCCATGCCTGTCCGCGGCATGAAGGGGGACCGCTTCGGCGGTGAAGTTTCGTTCGCCGCTTCCGCCCAGTCCACAGGCCTTGGCCTCGACCTGTCCTTCACGCCGCGCGCGCAGATCGAACGCAACCGCGCCGGTAACAATGTGGCCCGCACGGGCGCCGAATTCCGCGTCGGTACAAACCTCGTCGATCGCGACCTGCGCGGGACGAAAGCTGCCGCGCCGTCTTGGTACTTCTTCGTCGGCGCCGATAACGAAGCCCTTGTCTGGAACGTTGCCGACGAGCGCGCGATGGATGGCGCGAGCCTGCGTGATCAGGCCACGGTCGGCGATCTCCAGGTCGGCGTCGCCTGGACCACGGGCCAGGGCGCACAGCTTTCGCTTGGCCTTGTCGAACGGAAACTCCGCTATAACGACATCGCCGGCGACCAGGACGTGAAGATGCGCGAACAGTTCGCGGCTTTCAGCTACACGCTAAAATACTAGTCGCAGTCTGGAATTCGATTTTCTGCAAGGGCCGTCCCGTCTGGGCGGCCTTTGTGTTTTGAAGACTGATATCTTCCGTAGGCATACGTTCGCTCTGCGTTGGGTTTGGCGAACCAGATCGTCATGGCGGCCAGTGTCGCCGCGATGGCGCGCCGTAGGACCGGCGAGACGCGAAATCGTGGGTTCTGGAAATTAGGGCGTCGAGTTTGCTCCAGATGTTTCCAGCCGCGCGTGTGCGGATTCGGCGGATCAGCGGGGTGCGGCGTGAGACGACCTCGCCGACGTCAGATTGTCCGATACCGCACAGAGTTTCGATCCTAAGCATGCTATGTACACTAGCTTACTTAACATCAGGACGCGAAAACACATGCTCGCGTCCGGAACAGCGGGTTAGGGCTGACCGTGGACGACCTGACACTTGCAACGCTGCATGCAGACCGCGAACGCCTGGCGAAAGCGTTGCATGACTATGAGCAAGCGGAACGCAGCATCCAGCCATCGGAGACGGATATTGCAGCGCTACGCGCGCGGCTCGAAATTCTCGAGCGGTTGATCGCGCGGCATGCACGCAAGGCGCAAGGCGCACGTTCATCTGGATAGCGTCCAGGCTGGCCGGCTGAGCGATCAGCGCTTGCCGCTTGTCGGCGCAGCCGCCGCTGCTTCCTTGAGCCGCGCGCCGCCGAGGATGCCGTCCATCGCGTAATTGCCTTCGTGGCAGGCGTATTCGTAGACATTGCCCTTGCCAGGCTTGAACGCATATTCGCCCGACCACGCGGCCGTGTAGTGGCCCGGATCGTCGACGCGGAACTGGTAGAGCAGCTCGTCGGCGGCAATGCGCGTGAAACGCTCGGTGACCGTGCCTTGCGGCGAGAGCGGCGTCTGTGTGCGCGAGGTCTGGATCGGATTCACATTGCGCGTTTCGGACACGAGCGTGTCGCCCTCCCACCACGCAACGCTGTCGCCAAGCCACGGCTTGATCACGGCGGGCTTGTGGCTGGCGCGCGCCTGTTCGGCGGAGGCGTAGATCGGAATGATGCGCGCGTCGTGAACCATCTCGACAAGGATGACGAGGTGATCGGACGTCAGATGGAATTCGTAATTGTTATTGTAGAGGCCGCTGAGCATCACCGGACCGCCGCCGTCGCTCTGCGCGATCAGGCACCGTTCGCGGAGAGGCAGGTCTTCAGGGCCTGCATACTCGCCATTGCCTGAGCGGTACTCGACGCCTTCACGGATCGGCAGGGCGAGACTCTTCGCGCGGTCGCGAAACGGGATCTTCCCGTCGGCGGGTTCGACGATGAATGAGGACCGCGCCTCACCGCGCAAGCGCATGAGGCCGATGCCGGGATCGGTCCAGAAAGCGTTGTAGCCGGCCTGGCTGTTGGCGTCCTTGAACGCGCCGGCGCTGAGGTCGGACGGGGCGTTGGCGGCCTTGTTGCGCTCGACCGCGGCGGTCTCCAGCGCATCGGCTTCGATCTTGGGAACAACGAGCTGGGCGAATGTCTGTGGACGCTCAAGCCGCGTGGCCGAGGCGTTGGTCCAGACGCCGTCGAAACTGGGCCGCGTTGGCGTAGCGGAGGACTGGGCGATGGCGGGTGCCGTCAGGGCGGCGGCCATGGCGGCTCCCATCAGCAATCTCGCGAATACGGCCATGACCATCTCCCTGTTGTGAGTGAGGAGCATAGCGAAGGGACGCCAGCCCCGCGACCATTTCGTTGTGGATGTTGTGGGCAGGGGACTGGCGTCAAAACGACGTTGTGGAAGACTCGCCTGACTGGCGATGAGTCAAGAGAAAATTAACCTTTTCGTCTAGGTATAGTGGTTGCGATGGGTGCGGGCTCCTAGATATGGTGCTCAGCCCCTCTCGGGGATGGCTGGAGATTCTGATGACTGACGCTACGAAAACACCTGCGGAATCAACGGTTGCCGCCGTCCGCGCGGGCATTCTGACGTCGTCGCACTCCTACAAGCCGTTCCGCTATCCGTGGGCCTACGACTTCTGGAAGCGCCAGCAGCAGATCCACTGGATGCCCGAAGAGGTTCCGCTGGGCGAGGACTGCAAGGACTGGGCGGCCAAGCTGAACGATTCCGAGCGTGCGCTGCTGACGCAGATCTTCCGCTTCTTCACGCAGTCGGACGTGGAAGTGAACGACAACTACATGGAGCGCTACAGCCGCGTTTTCCGCCCCACCGAGATCAAGATGATGCTGGCCTCGTTCTCCAACATGGAGACGATCCACATCGCGGCTTACGCACTGCTGCTCGAGACGATCGGGATGCCCGATTCAGAGTTCTCGGCCTTCACCCAGTACAAGGAGATGAAGGACAAGCACGACTACATGCAGAAGTTCGGCGTCGAGACGGATGCCGACATCCTGCGCACGGTCGCGATGTTCGGCGCCTTCACCGAGGGGCTGCAGCTGTTTGCGTCCTTTGCGATGCTGATGAACTTCCCGCGCTTCAACAAGATGAAGGGCATGGGGCAGATCGTGTCGTGGTCGGTGCGGGATGAATCGCTGCACTGCGAGGGCATGATCCGCGTGTTCCATACGCTGGCGGCCGAGACGGGCGCGCTGACCGACGAAGTGAAGCAGGACATCATGGATTGCTGCCGCACGGTGGTGAACATGGAGGATGCGTTCATCGATCTCGCCTTCTCGATGGGCCCGGTGCAGGGCATGACGGCGCAGGACATCAAGAACTACATTCGCTACATCGCTGACTGGCGCCTGGGTCAGCTCAAGCTTCCGGCGATCTATGGCGTGAAAGAACATCCGATTCCGTGGCTGTCGGAGATCCTGAACGGGGTCGAGCACGCCAACTTCTTCGAACAGCGCGCGACCGAATATTCCAAGGGCGCAACGGGCGGGGAATGGCACGGCACGGATGGCGTGTGGTCAAACTTCGACAAGATGAAGAAGCAGGTCGCGGCGGAGTAGGACTCAACTTTTCGTTTCGCCGCTCATCCCGACGAACGTCGGGATCCAGGGCCGGCGGTGAGGCTTGTTCATACTTCAGGCTGCAGCCCAAAGTCCGTGCAAGGACATTAACCGTTCCTGGATCCCGACGTTCGTCGGGATGAGCGGGGGAAGGGACTGATTGACGACCCTTTATCGCCCGCCGCGCGAAGGCGCTGGGCGGCCTTGATCCTGCATGGTTTTCAGAGATTAACGCCGCTTGCCATATTCGTGTGCCGTCGCAACCTTATATGAGGTTCAGTCGTTTAGGCTGCTCAATCACGGATTTCCCCGGAGACCCCCATGTCCACACCCTCCAGCACGTCTGCCAACGGTTCGCCGGGCAAGACCGATTTCGACACACTGAAGGCCGACATGAAAGCGCTGCGCGAGGATCTCGCCACGCTGCTGAAGGACACCGGCTCGCTCGCCGCGCAGCAGGCCAAGGCCGCCGCCGACAAGGGCCGCGACCTGGCATCGGAAGCTGGCGACAAGGCGATCGAGTATCGCGAAGTCGTCGCTGACAAGGTCAAGGAACATCCGCTGGCGGCTGTCGGTATCGCGCTGGCGGCTGGCTACATTCTCGCATCGCTGAGCCGCAAGTAACCGGCGACGCCGGGGGACACGCCAGGTGTTTGATAAATTCTTCGACCGCGCCAAGGACATCGCCATCGTGGCGGTAATCGCGGGATTCCTCGCCATTGCCGGCGTGCTCGCCCTGACGGGCGCGGCGGCGTGGCAGCTCTCCCTCTACATGGCTTGGCCGGCGGCTCTGGCGACGACGGGCGGCGCGCTGCTGCTGATCGCCTTCATCTCGCTTTGGATCGGGATGCAGAGCAAGAGCAAGAAGAAGCCTGATCCGGCTCCCGAGCATGATGAAGTCGACCCGACCGCCATGGCGATGGCCATGCTCGACCTGCCCGTCGAAGTCACCAAGCGGATCATTGCCGAGCGACCCATTGCGGCGCTCGTCGTGGTGTCGGGCCTTGGCTTACTCATCGCGCGCAAGCCGCAGGTGGCGCTGAAGATCTTCGACAAGGTCGTCTCGCAGTTCGGCAAGTTCGACTAGCGACGCGACCCTCCTGAAATCCAGCCGCTGGCGCCCGTGACGCTTGCGCTTGTCACGCGGCTGTGAAGAGAGTTCCCGCGAAAGACGCAGGGGATTCGGCGGATGTCACAGCAGGAACGGTCGGGAAAACCGCCAAGCTTCGGCGAGCGGGCGCGCTACATGTTCGACAAGAGCATGTCGGCAGGCACGATCGCGCTGATCGGCTGGCTGGCCGTGCTGTCGCTGGTGATCATCGCGGCGGCGAGCCTGGTTCTGGTCGTGGCCCGGATCGCGCCTGAAGGTGGCGAGCCCCGCAACTTCATCGAGGCGGCGTGGGAATCGCTGATGCGTACGCTCGACAGCGGCACGATGGGCGGGGACGAGGGCTGGGGCTACCGGATCGTCATGCTGGGCGTGACGCTGGCCGGCATCTTCGTGGTGTCGGCGCTGATCGGCGTGCTCAGCTCTGGCCTCGAGGCCAAGATCGCAGAGCTGCGCAAGGGACGCTCGCGCGTGCTGGAGACCGGGCACACCATCATCCTCAACTGGTCGCCGTCTATCGTGGACATCATCTCGGAGCTGGCGGTTGCCAATATCGGCCGCAAGGGATCGCGCGTGGTGATTCTCGCCGACCGCGACAAGG
>CALRWU020000004.1:0-23515 GCA_943371945.1 Azorhizobium sp. AG788 | reverse complement strand
GTCACCCGTCGCGAACTGCCCAGCCTCGACGGCCTGCTGGCCCAGATCCGCGCCGACGGCGGCGAGGCCCACGGCTTTGGAACCGACGCCCGCGACGAAGACCAGACCATCCAGCTCTTCGAGGCCATCGAGCGCGACATCGCCCCGCTTGAAGTCGTCGTCTTCAACATCGGCGCGAACGTGAACTTCCCGATCCGTGAAACCACCAGCCGCGTCTATCGCAAGGTCTGGGAGATGGCCGCCTTCGCCGGCTTCCTCGCCGGTCGCGAAGCCGCGAGGGCCATGGTCCCGCGTGCGAAGGGCACCATCATCTTCACCGGCGCCACGGCCTCGATCCGGGGCGGCTCGGGCTTCTCCGCTTTTTCCGGCGCCAAGTTTGCCCTCCGCTCGCTGGCGCAATCCATGGCGCGCGAGCTTGGCCCCGAAGGGATCCACGTCGCGCACACGATTATCGACGGCGCCATCGACACCGAATGGATCGCGAAGAACTTCCCCGCCCGCTACGCGCTGAAGGAGCAGGGCGGCATCCTCAATCCCGAACACATCGCAGACGCCTACTGGATGCTGCACGCCCAGCCGCGCGACGCCTGGACCCACGAACTCGACCTCCGCCCCTGGATGGAGAAGATGGCGTAAGGCGCGCCAAGCATAACCACAAAAACGACGACCCCTGGACGGAGGGGCACACGGAGGACCTCATGAGCAAGACAGTCGAATTCTTCTACGACTTCACCAGCCCCACGGCCTATCTCGCCTGGGCGCGCCTGCCGGCGATCGCCGAACGCACGGGCGCGACGATCAGGTATCGTCCCATGTTCCTCGGCGGCGTCATGCAGGCTACCGGAAACCGCCCGCCGGGCACGCTGCCGCAGAAGGGTGCGTGGATGGCGGCCGATCTCGCGCGCTGGGCCAAGCGCTTCAACACGCCCTACAAGCCCAACCCCCACTTCCCGATGATGACGTTGATGGTCCAGCGTGCGGCGCAGGAATGGGTCGACCGCCCCGACTTCGACAAATACCTCGCCGCCATCTTCACCGCCGCCTGGCGCGACCAGAAGAACATCGCCGACAAGGCTGTCCTTGCCGAAGTGCTGACCGCTGCCGGCTTCTCGCAGGAGGAATTCTTCGCCGCCACCGAAAACCCGGCCAACAAGGAAAAGCTCAAAGCCACGACCGACGAAGCCGTCGCCCGCGGGGTCTTCGGCGCGCCCACCTTTTTCGTCGATGGCGAAATGCACTTCGGCCAGGACCGGCTGGATTTCGTGGAAGAGGCGCTGCTGCGTTCGTAGGGTGGATAGAGCGAAGCGAAATCCACCATCTCGCAACGCTAATCGAAGGTGGATATCGCTTCGCTCAATCCACCCTACGTCGCTCCATTGCTCCACCCCCGTCCCTCATGCCAAATCCCGTCCGGGGGAAGAGGGCGGGCGATGACAGACGAAGCACCAAAATCAAATCCATTCTCCGGCCTGCCGCGCCGTGTGCTCTCGATCCTCATTGGGCTCGTCGTCACGCTGATTGTCGGCGCCGTCGCCGAGCGTGTGACTGACAAGGAGTGGCTCGCCAGCGCCAAGACCGCGCAGGACGAGTGGGTCGCCGCCGTCCAGCACACCTCGCCGATCAGCGTGGCCACCATGTTCAGCAGTGAACTTCAGGCCTCGTTCTCCGGCACGGTCAAGGACGGTGCCCTGTCCGGCATCGGCGCGGCGGGTGGACGGGGCATTCAGTCGCCCGTCTACGCGCTGATTTTCACGGCCGCGCGTCTGTGGGATGTCAGCGGCATCACGGCGATGGTCCAGCTTGGACTCGGCGCGCTCGCCTTCGCGGTGTTCAACTTCTGGCGCACCAAGGGCGAGACCATCTTCATCGGCGATTTCTGGCTCACGCTGATCATTGCACCGATCGCCATTGTCGCCTTGGCCAGCCTGATCGGCCTCGTTCTCTGGGGCATCATGATCGGCGCGCTCTACGCGCTGAGCTGGACCACCGGCCTTGCCGCCACAGCAGCCGGCGCCACGGGAGTCGTCGGCTTCTGCTGGCTCTGCGTGACCGAGCTCACCAAGAAGGGCGCCGAACACATCATCACGCCGGACGTGTAGTCAGGCCTTCAAGCGTTAGACCTTCAGTCCGGCCGCAGTCGCCAGCTCGCGCAGGTTCACCGCCGGGCGCGGCCCGATATGGCCGATAACTTCACCCGCGCACAGATTGCCGAGCACCGCAGCGTCCTGCAACGAAAGCCCGTGCGTGATGCCATACAGCACGCCCGCCGCGTACTGGTCGCCGGCGCCCGTCGCGTCCGTCACATGCGCTGGCGCCACCGGCGCCACCCATGTATCGCCGCCCGACACGATCACCGACCCTTTGGACGACCGCGTGATCGCGGCGATCTGGCTGTCGCTGCGGATCTGTCTCACCGCCGCATCGAAATCGCTCGTCTCATAGATCGCCAGCAACTCCGCCTCGTTCGCGAACACCAGGTCGCAGTGCGTGCGGATCAGGTGGACGAAGCTCTCGCGATGGCGGTCGACACAGAACACGTCGGACATGGTGATGGCGACTTTCCGTCCCGCCGCCTTCGCGACTTCGGACGCATGAATGAACGCCGTCTTCGCCGCCGGCTTGTCGAAAAGATAGCCCTCCAGATACAGCCACTCGCCCGCCGCCACCGCGTCTGCGTCGACATCGCTTGCTGCGAACTCCGTGGACGCGCCAAGGAATGTGTTCATCGACCGCTCGCCATCCGGAGTCACCGCGATCATCGAGCGCGCCGTCGACACCCCGCCTTTCAGCGGCGATCCGAAGAAGCCCGCGCCAATGGCTTTCATATCGGCGACATAGGCCGCGCCGATCGCGTCATCCGCAACCTTGCCCATGAAAGCCGCGTTGCCGCCCAGGCTCCGCAGGCCCGCAATCGTGTTCCCGGCCGACCCGCCGCTCGTCTCGATCCGGCTCGGGGGCAGGGCATTGTAGAGATAGTCGCACCGCTCCGGCGTGATCAGGTTGGTGCGCGCCTTGGGAATGTCGTGCTTCACCAGGAAGTCGTCATCGACCTGCGCAATCACATCCATGATCGCATTGCCAAGGGCGACGACGTCGTACTTCACCGGCATGAGAAATATTCCCTGCGCCGGCGCAAAATCCATGATGGAAAGCCAGCCAAGCCGGACTTAAAGACTGGGGAAATGCCAGGCGCAAGTGAGACAATCCGAAACATGCCCGCAACCCGCGAAATCGCCCTGCTGACGGCGGCCAATCTCATGCCGGATGCGCCCGACCGTCGCGCCGACGCCCGCCTTCTCGACATCCAGCTTGAAGTTCTTCGCGCCGGCCTTGCCCCGCACGGCCTCACATTGACGCCGATACGCTGGACGGACACCGGCCTCGACTGGAGGCAGTTCGCCGCCGTGCTCGTCAATTGCGCCTGGGACTATCAGGACAATCACGAAGCGTTCCTGTCGACGCTCGACCGCATCGCGGCCTTGGGCCTGCCCGTGTTCAACGATCCCGCCACCGTCCGCTGGAACATCCGCAAGACCTACCTGCGCGAGATGGAAGCGAAGGGCGTTCCCATCATCCCGACGCACTGGCCCGAAGCGCCAACTGCCGCGGACATCGCTGCGGCGATGGAGGCGTTCGCCTCTGATGATGTGATCCTCAAGCGACAGGTCGGCGGCGGCGCCCGCGAACAGGTGCGCTACACACGCGCCAACCTGCCAGCGGCGGGCCCCGTGATGGATCGCCCCGGCATGATTCAGCCCTTCATTCCCGCCATCGCGACCGAGGGCGAGTTCTCCTTCCTGTTCGTCGATGGCGCGTTCAGCCACGCCCTGCTCAAGCGCCCGAAGTCCGGCGACTACCGCATCCAGGCCGCCTATGGCGGCGTCTCCCAGGCCATCGACCCGACGCCGGAAGACCGCTCCGCCGCTCAACGTGTCCTCGACGTGCTCACATCACCACCGCTGTACGCCCGCGTCGACATGGTGCGCGGTGAAGGCGGAGATCTCCTCCTGATGGAGCTGGAAGTGCTCGAGCCCTATCTCTTCCCGGAAGAAGGCCCCGGCATCGGCGCCATGCTCGGCGCAGCCCTCGCACGCCGTCTCGCGAGCTAATCAGCTTCAGAGTTACACCACATTTTGTTGGAAGGCCGCGCGTGCGAACTCGGCGGAAACGCCAAAAACTTCGCTCGCAGTTTCAAGCGCTTGCCGCAAAAAACTGTAGGACGGCTGAACTGCAAAAACAAAAAGCAGCGGGTCTCCGTCCTACCCCCACTCCGGCGACCGTACATTCGTCCGCATGACACGCGCACGAACCGCATCATACGGACTGGTAATCCCGCCGCCTCTGCATCGTTGGATGCACGCGGTGCTGATGCTGTTTGCCGAGCTTGTGTCCAACGCCGCCTCAACCCTCCAGATGGTCTTCGTCCGCCGCACACGTGCATGCCACACGACAGCTGCGCCCGAAGTCCTGCCCCGAGCGACGAGCGGCCTTCATCAGGAAACAGTTCAGGCCGCACAAACCGGCCTCTCCACTGGAAGCGGGCTTCAGCCCGCGTCCCCGGCGAAGGCCGGGGTCCAGACTCCGCACATCGTGCGGACACGCAACCCTGGGGCAACGCGCAAGCTCTCTCTCCGCTCATCCCGACGAATGTCGGGATCCAGGGCGGACGGCGAACCGTGTCCCACCTTGCAGCTTCAATCCCCTACACGTGTGGAAACCGTTCCCGGATTCCGACGGCTCATCCTGAGCCGGTCGAAGGACGCCAGAATGAGTGGTCGAGGCTGCATAAAATCCGCCTGACCTAGCTCAGGCCCACACCTCAACCCATCCAACCTCGGCCCACAGCCGCAGGGATCGCCCCTTCACATCTGCATCCCACCCCTTCCGTGCCTCACAGCCCGCGCTTATCTTTGGCAACCGGGAGACCACACACATGCAATTCGTTTGCGATGCACCGAAAGGGCGCACCTGGTTCCGCATTGAAACGGAAGCAGAAGCGGCAGCGGAATCCCGCCTGATGCGCCACGCCGTCGAAAAGCACTACCAGACCGCCCAGCAGCGCGCGCGCCGCTCCTATGTGCCCGGCCCCGGTCTCGAACGCGACATCGGATTGAAAGGCCACATCGCTCGCACCATGCCGGTCTTCCTCACGCTGCGCGCCGATGACGGTTCGGGTTTGGCCACGGCCATGCTCCCGCCCGGCGGAAAATCGGCGTCGGATTTCCCGACCATCATCGTCGGTCCGGAAAACGCCGACCCCTATCGCGACCACGCCGATGCGATCGCCGCTCTCGGCCGCCATTTCGGCATCGACCTGCCGCGCGCCCAGTGCTTTCCGTACGCAAATCGTTGAACGGAAGAGGGCGCTCATCCTGAGCAGGCGCGAAGCGCTGTTCGTCGAAGGACGAGCGCGCGCTACTCGCCCGTCTTCGCCTCATACTCGCAAAGATCGCGGATCACACATTCCGGACATCCCGGCTTGCGCGCGAGACACGTGGAGCGTCCGTGCAAAATCAGCCAGTGATGCGCGCCCTTTTTGTATTGCTCGGGCACGACCTGCAGCAGGCGCGCCTCGACCTTTTCCGGCGTCGACTCCGGCGCAAGCCCCGTCCGGTTCGACACGCGAAACACATGCGTATCGACCGCGATCGTTGCCTCGCCATAAGCCTCGTTCAGAACCACGCTCGCTGTCTTGTGTCCCACGCCGGGCAGGGCCACGAGGTCTTCCCGCGTGCGAGGCGTCACGCCGTTGTGCTTCTCGAGAATGATCTTTGACAGCGCGATCACGTTCTTCGCCTTGCCCCGCCACAGCCCGATCGTGCGGATATGCTCGGCGACGCCTTCTTCGCCAAGCGCCACCATTTTGGCCGGCGTGTTGGCCGCCTTGAACAGGCCCCTGGTTGCCTTGTTCACCGACACATCTGTTGCCTGCGCCGACAGCGCGACAGCAACCACCAGCGTGTAGGGGTCTTTGTAGTCCAGCTCGGTCTTCGGGTCCGGCCGCGCCTGCGCCAGCCGCTTGAACATCTCGGCCGCCTTCTCAGGTGAGAAGCCCTTCGCAGGTTTTGCTTTCTTCTTCGCTGTGGCCATGAACGTACCTAGCGCCACAGCCTGCCATCCCGGAAGCGCAAATTGTCCACGCGCGAAACTGGCGACGCCTCTTGCTCCCTCCGCCTCGGGCGCTCATCTTCTCCCGATGTCGATCGTTTACCTCGATGCAGTGCTCGAGCCGCAGCGCTCGCTCAGCCCGCGCGGTTTTAACCGCGTGATGCTGTTCTTTGGCGTCATGAGCCTGATCCCGGCCCTGATCTTCTACGTCATGGGCGCCTGGCCGATCGTCGGCTTTCTGGGTCTCGATGTTCTGGCCGTCTGGGCGGTGTTCAAGTTCAACTTCCGCGCCCAGACCGCGCGCACCTATGTCCGCGTAACAGCCGAGGCGGTCGATGTCCGCAAGGTCGATGGTTGGGGCAGGGAGCGCCTCGCTCGCATGCCCGCACACTTTGCCCGCGTCGAATTCGACCGCGCCGCCACCGGTCCCAACGCCCTCCGCTTGGCTAGTTCCGCCCGCGCCTATCCGCTTGGCGAACACCTGACCCCCCGCGAACGCGAAACCTTCGCCCGCCGCCTATCGCAAGCCATCAGCGACGCCCGCCGCGAACGACACAATCAGGAAGACCAGCCATGAGCCTTGAATTTCTCCACGCCATGGTGCGCGTCGGCAACCTTCCAGCGGCGATCAAATTCTTCTGCGATGGCCTCGGCCTCGTCGAGATCCGCCGCAACGATTATCCGCAAGGAAAGTACACGCTGGTCTTTCTCGCGGCGCCCGAAGACGTCGCGCGCGCGAAGTATGACGGCAAGGAACGCCTGCCGCCCGGCGTGCCCATGGTGGAGCTGACGCATAACTGGGACGAACACGACTACACTGGCGGACGCAATTTCGGACACCTCGCCTACCGGGTCGGTGACATCTATGCCGCGTGCGAACGCTTCCAGAAGTTAGGCGTCACCATCAACCGCCCGCCTCGCGATGGCCGCATGGCTTTCGTGAGATCGCCCGAAGGCATCTCGATTGAGCTGCTGCAAAAGGGCGACGCTCTTGCGCCGGCCGAGCCGTGGGCCAGCGCGCCGAACATCGGCAGCTGGTGAGCCCAGGTCCGAGATTTACCGCTTCGCGGGCTTGAGCGGGTTCACAGGCTTCACCTTCGCCGGCGGTTTTGGCTTCGCTTGCTTTACCGCTTTTGACGGCTTGGCGGGCTTTGGTTTGATGGCCTTCGCGGGCTTCGACGCCGTCTTGGCTTTTGCATTGCTCTTCGGCTTTGCGCGGGAGTCGGGCTGCGCGGAGAGACCTTCTTCGGGCGGCCGCTGGAAACCACCCATCTGCGCTTCCAGAGCTTCGGCAATTGCCAGTACATCTTCGTCGCCGCCTTCGGGTCCGATGATCTGGATTCCGCACGGCAGCTGGCCCGGCTTGCGCGGAACGGGAATGACGACAGCGGGCAGGTGGCAAACGGTCGCCAGCGCGATCCATCCATGCAGCAGGTGATACGGCGCCGGCTTGCCATCCACATCCATCATGCGGCTCACCGCGTCGCCGGTTTCGATGTGCTCGAATGCCGTCGCCGGCGCCACGGGCGTGATGATCGCATGCCAGCGGCTGAAGAAGTCGGACATCGTGCGTTTCAAGCGCCGTCGCACTTCGTCCGCGCGCAGCCAGTCATGATGCGTTGCAGCTGAATAAGCGGCCCACTTGCCCCGTCCGAACGGCTCGCCGCGCGCCATCAATCTGGCGAGTGGCCGTCCCGCTTCCAGCGCCTTCACCAGAGGCGCGGGGAGGTCGGTGGCGAGGAGGGGGAGGAGGAGGCGGAGGTAGAGGTCGATCAGGGCGGTTCCGTCGAGGTCCGGACGCGTTGCGAGGACCTGCGCGCCGGCGTCGGCGGCTGCTTCGGCTGCGGTTTCGACAGCCGAGCGGCAAGCGGCTGACACGGGGAAGGCCCTGTCCTCGGCCCAGACGCCGATCCGTCGCGCCTTGAGCGATGTCCGTTTCGGCGGCGGGATTACCGGCGCGCCCGTCAATACCTGGAACATCAAGCGCAGGTCGGCGACGTCGCGCGCCATCGGTCCTGCAACGTTGAGATCGCGCACGGCCAGCGACCCAGGCGCAGGCGGGACATGCCCCATGATGGGCGCGCGGCCATAGCTCGGCTTCAGCGCCGCGACTCCGCAGAAGTGTGCGGGGAAGCGCAAACTGCCGCCAATGTCGGAGCCCAGCTCCAGCGGCGTCATCCCCGTCGCCAATGCGGCGGCGGCTCCGCCCGAACTTCCTCCCGGCGTTCGGCTCAGATCCCACGGGTTCGACGTGCGGCCGTAGACTGGATTGTAGGTCTGGCTGTCGCCGGCAAGGTAGGGCGTATTGGTCTTGCCCCAGATCACCGCACCGGCCTTGCGCAGCAAGGCAACAGCGGCGGCGTCAGCTGTGCGGGACGGACGGTTGGCGTATTCAGGCGCGCCGGCGGTTGCGGGCATGCCCTCCACGTCAAACGTGTCCTTGATGGTCATCGGCAGTCCGTGCAGCGGACCTGCCGGCACACCCGACTTCAGCAGTTTGTCGAGGTCGCGCGCCCGCGTCCGCGCCGCCTCAAGATCGGTGCGCACCACTGCGTTCACCGCAGGGTTCGCCACCTGATAGCGCGCGACGTGCTCTTCGAGCAGGTCGGCCGCGCTCACCTGGCCAAGCGCCAGCCGGTCAAGTTGCGTCCGAGCAGTCAGAAATATGTTCGGCGCTTGCGTCATTCCGCGCGCCAACCCCCGTCAAATGCGTTCCCACCTGCGGCTCGTCCCGGCCGCATGCATTTCGTCTAAGCGCACGGGGCGCAACACGCAAAGTGAAAGCCTCGAAACAATCTGAAACAGGCGCGCAAATCAGGGACAGGGCCAGATCAGAGGCCGAGCCAGATTACAGGCCGAGAACGTCGCGCATCGTGTAGAGCCCCGGCGCCTGTCCGGCCGCCCACTTCGCCGCTGCCAGCGCCCCCTTGGCGAAGATCGCCCGGTCGAGCGCCCGGTGGCTGATCGACAGGATCTCCTCGTCGGAGATGAACGCGGCCTCGTGGTCGCCGATTATGCCGCCACCCCGGATGACGGAGAAAGCGATGGAGCCGGCCTTGCGCGGACCGGTCTGGCCGTCATGTGGAGGCACGCGCAGCTCGGTCAGCGGCTCGCCCCTGCCACGTGCTGCCGCCTCGCCGATCATGAGGGCCGTGCCCGAGGGCGCATCCACCTTCCGGCGATGATGGGCTTCTGAAATCTCGATATCCCAGTCGTTCTTGAGCCGGGCGGCGACCTGTTCAACGAGGCCGATCATCAGGTTGACGCCCAGCGAGAAATTGCGGTCGCGGACAATGGCGATGCGCTTGGCGTGTTCCGCGATCTCAAGCTCCTGCACCTGCGTCAAACCTGTGGTGCCGATGACTGCAGCTTTCACCTTTGTAAGCTTCAGTTGCTGCAGCGCCGCCAGCGAGGCGGACGGCGTTGTAAAGTCGATCCAGACATCGGCGGCCTCGGCGGCTTTCGTTGCGCTGTCGCTCACCGTCCAGCCGCCCTGCGCCACGCCAAGCGCGGGCGATCCGGCGCGCTCGCTGCCGCCGGCAATGGTCATGTCGGGACCTGCCGAACTGACCAGCGCCTGGCCCATGCGTCCGGCTATGCCCGCGATTGCGATCCTGATGCTCATGGTTCGCCTTATATCCGGAATTTCATGGCAGGCGAGGGCGACCCAAATTGACCGTCCGAACCAATCACGCCAAGTGTCTGGTCCATGAAAAACAGATCCCTGCTTGTCCTGCCATTCCTGCTCACCGCGTGCAGCCCCGCGCCGCTCGCGGACGCTCCGTCCGCGAGCGAGGATGCGGCGCCCGTCAGCCCTTATGCTTTCGACGTCAACCTGACGCTGACCGCGCGCGCGGCCGAGCGCCTGGCGAGTACCGATGAGCGCGTCATCGTGGATGCCATGTATTACGGCCTGCCGGTCAGCGACGACGCGCCGGGCATCGACGAACACGGGATGGAGATTGGTCTCGGATCAAGCGAGGTCGAGGTCCCGCCGGAAAGCGCTGACGTGAAGGTTTCAGGCGAGGGGTTCGACGCGACTTACATCAAGAGCGTCAAGGGCGAGCCCGAAGTGCTGGTCAACGTCTACTCGGCGCGCAAGACGCACGAGAACAATCTGCTGAGCTGCGGCATCTATCAGGGCCCGGTGGCGATGGCGCAGAAGAAGCCGGTCGATATTCAGTGCGACCTGATCGATGGCCTGAACGAAGACGGCGATGTCGTCGTTGAGACGGGCACGCCGGGTCAGTAGCGTCAGGTCGCACTGAATACGCTTACCCGCGATTCAGGGCTGGAGATGCGGCGCGTCTGCGCGCGCCGCATGCACATCATACCACTCATGGGGGTTACCCCGGTGGCGATCGTGTTCGTCCTGCACAAACCAGTCCATCACTGACAAGGCCTGTTCCTCGTTGAGCCACGCGCCCGGACAAGTCCATGGCGGAGGTCCCGTATCCAGCGTCGTATAGGGAAGCTCTCCCTCCGGCGCCGGCCACTCGGCCTTGCGGCTCTGAGGCACGATCTTGAACCTCGTGTAGCCAAGCCCCGAAAGATCACGAATTGCGGGTAGCCCGTAGTTCTCGATGGATACCCATCGAGGGGGTGTCTCAAGCTCGCGGAGCGAGGCGATCACGTGCCGATCGGCGCCTTCGATGTCGATCTTGAGAAAGTCTGGCTGCCCATGTGCGCGCACCAGGTCAGGAAATGTCACTGTCTCGATATCGATGATCTCGTAGCCGCCCTCTCTCATCCCGTAGTTGGGGTCGAAGCTCGACCAATGGTCGTTGTTGTGGCGATAAAAGGGGAGCTTCCCCCGCGTGTTCCAGATGCCGATATTCAGCAGCTCGACTCTGCCGGCCGCTATTTCCGCGGCGAATTTGTGGGACAGGCCTTCGGCAATGATCGGGTTTGCTTCTACGCTGATGACCTTGTCCGCGTAGTGAAGGTAGCGAGCGGTATCCTCGCCGTGATTGGCGCCAAGATCATATATTGTGCGAAGCTTCATTGTAGCAGTCTAGCCGATCCGTCCGCCAGTTCCAGCCCACGACAGGTCCATCCGCGTTTGCGGCGCGACCTCCGAGCTTCTGGCAATTCTGGCGCGGCCGATGACGGCCAGGCACTAAGCCCGCGTATCTTCCTCGAAGAACTTCTTCACTTTCTTGAAGAAGCCCTGGCTCTCCGGATGGCACTTCCCACTCGGGCAGCACTCGGCGGCGAACTGCTGCAGCAGTTCCTTCTGTTTGGGCGTGAGGTGCGTCGGGGTCTCGACAAAGAGTTCAACGACCATGTCGCCATTTGATCCGCCGCGCAGGTTCGGCATCCCTTTGCCTTTGAGGCGCATGCGCTTGCCGGTCTGCGCGCCCTCGGGAATCGACACCTTCATGCGCGCGCCATCGATCGTCGGCATCTCGATTTCGCCGCCGAGGGCCGCCACCGTCATCGGTACGGGCGTGCGCGCGAACAGCGTCTGCCCATCACGCTCGAACAGTTCGTGCTCGCGCACGGAAACGAAAATATAGAGGTCGCCCTTCGGGCCGTTCTTCATGCCCGGCTCGCCCTCGCCGGTGAGGCGGATGCGCTGGCCGTCTTCGATGCCGGCCGGAATGTTGACTGACAGCGTGCGGTCCTTGCGCACGGCGCCGCGCCCGCCGCACTCGCGACACGGCGTCTTGATGATCTGACCCGATCCCTGGCAGCGCCCGCAGGTGCGCTCCATCGTGAAGAAGCCCTGGCTCACGCGCACGCGGCCATGACCCTGGCAGGTGGTGCAGGTTTCCGGCGCCGTGCCCGGCTCTGCGCCTGTGCCCTTGCAGGGTGCGCAGGACTCGTTGGTCGGGACGTTGATCTCAGCCTGCTTGCCGCCGAAGGCTTCTTCGAGGCTGATCTCGTAATCATAGCGCAGGTCGGCGCCACGCGCCGGGCCGCCACGCGCGTTGCGCTGCTGGGCGCCGAAGAATTCGGAGAACACATCGCCGAACACGTCACGAAAAATGTCTTCCGGCCGGCCCTGCGCCCCGCCGCCGCCCGCGCCGCCATTCAGGCCGGCCTTACCGAACCGGTCATAGGCCGCGCGCTTCTGCGGGTCGTTGAGGACCTCATAGGCCTCCGACATTTCCTTGAACTTAGCCTCGGAGTCCTTGCACCCCGGATTGCGATCCGGGTGGTACTCCATCGCCTTCTTGCGGAAGGCCGATTTGAGGACTTTCTCGTCAGCGTCTTTCGCAACGCCGAGTACATCGTAGTAGGAGCGCTCGCTCATCGGGAGGACCGGACCATGATCAAGACGTACAACTCCGCTCGCCGCGCCATTAACGATGTATTGCAGGCGAACCTTAGCAATCGCTGAAACCAGATTTGCGCCCAGACTTTCTGGAGGCCAGACTTCCTAAGCGCAAAAACTAGATGGGCCATGATCCGTAGGGATTAAAGCCCCCGCCAGATCATGGCCCGTTCAATTCTTCATCTCACCAGACACCGTCTGACCAGCTATCAGGCGCTCTTCTTGTCGTCCTTGACCTCTTCGAAGTCGGCATCGACCACGTCGTCGGAACCTGCCGCAGCGTCGCCCGCGGGTTTGCCGCCGCCCTCAGTCTGGGCCTTGGCGTAGATCTCTTCACCCATCTTCATGGCCGCGGTCGCCAGGGTCTGGCTGCGCGCTTTGATCGCGGTCGCGTCATCCTTCTCGAGGGCGGACTTGAGTTCAGCGATGCCGCCTTCGATTTCGGACTTCAGCTGGGCGCTGATCGATCCGCCATGTTCGGCGAGCTGCTTCTCGGTCGCATGGACCAGACCTTCGGCCTGGTTCTTGGTTTCCACCGCCTCGCGGCGCTTCTTGTCCTCGGCCGCGTTGGCTTCGGCGTCTTTCACCATCTGCTGGATCTCGGCTTCGGTCAGACCGCCGCTCGACTGGATGGTGATCTTCTGTTCCTTGTTCGTCGCCTTGTCCTTGGCGGACACGTTGACGATGCCGTTGGCGTCGATGTCGAAGGTGACCTCGACCTGCGGCACGCCGCGCGGCGCCGGGGGCAGGCCTTCAAGGTTGAAGTTGCCCATCAGCTTGTTGTCCGCCGCCATCTCGCGTTCGCCTTGCAGCACGCGGATGGTCACGGCCGACTGGTTGTCGTCAGCCGTCGAGAAGACCTGCGACTTCTTGGTCGGGATCGTGGTGTTGCGGTCGATCAGGCGCGTGAACACGCCGCCCAGCGTTTCGATGCCGAGCGACAGAGGAGTCACGTCCAGCAGCACGACGTCTTTCACGTCGCCCTGCAGCACGCCGCCCTGGATGGCCGCGCCGACGGCGACGACTTCATCCGGGTTGACGCCCTTGTGGGGCTCCTTGCCGAAGAACGCCTTCACGGCTTCCTGCACTTTCGGCATGCGCGTCATGCCGCCGACGAGGATGACCTCGTCGATCTGCGTGATCGATTTGCCGGCGTCCGACAGCGCTTTCTTGCAGGGCTCTATCGTGCGCTTCACCAGATCCTCGACGAGGCTCTCGAGCTTTGCGCGCGTGAGTTTCATGTTGAGGTGGACCGGGCCAGACGGGCCGGCAGTGATGTAGGGCTCGGTGATGTCGACCTGCGAGACGGTCGACAGTTCCTTCTTCACTTCCTCGGCCTTGGAGCGCACGCGCTGCAGCGCCATCAGATCCTTGCGGAGGTCGACGCCGTTCTGCTTCTGGAACTCGTCGCAGATGTGCTCGACGAGGCGGTTGTCGAAGTCTTCGCCGCCGAGGAACGTATCGCCGTTGGTGGACAGAACTTCGAAGACGCCGTCGCCGATCTCGAGGATCGAGACGTCGAACGTGCCGCCGCCGAGGTCGTACACGGCGATGACCTTGCCGGTGTCTTTCTTCTCGAGGCCGTAGGCGAGGGCGGCAGCCGTCGGCTCGTTGATGATGCGGAGGACTTCAAGGCCAGCGACGCGACCCGCGTCTTTCGTGGCCTGGCGCTGTGCGTCGTTGAAGTAGGCGGGGACGGTGATGACGGCCTGGGTGACCTTCTCGCCGAGATAGGCCTCAGCCGTCTCTTTCATCTTGCCGAGGATGAAGGCGGAGATTTCCTGCGGCGAGTAATCCTTGTCGCGGCCCTTGATCCAGGCGTCGCCGTTCGGACCCTTGACGATCTCGTAGGCGACGAGGTCCTTGTCCTTCTTCACCATCGGATCTTCGTAGTTGCGCCCGATCAGGCGCTTGATGGCGGAGTAGGTGAAGCGCGGGTTTACCGTCGCCTGGCGTTTGGCGATAACGCCGACGAGGCGCTGGCCGCTATCCTGGAACGCGACGACGGAGGGGGTCGTTCGCGCGCCCTCCGTGTTCTCGATCACCCGCGCCGATCCGCCATCCATGACGGCCACGCACGAGTTGGTGGTCCCCAGGTCAATGCCGATGATCTTGCCCATAACTACAAACGTCCTTTTCTGCGGCTGCCGCCCCACCCTCAGGTCTGGGCCTGACTAGCAGCACCCTGATTGGGCGACCCCATGGTCTTGGTCATTGATCGCGCACAAGAACCAGAAGTCCTTGCGGGCTGGGGCTCATATGGGAACTGGTGGGTCAGGCTCAAGTGATATTCGTCACGCTCTCGTGGCGGCGGCTGTTATTGGCCGGGCGTCGCGAATGCGTCGAGCGTCTTCATCCGTCGGATGACGTCCGCGTTCAAGCAGTTCCAACCGATATTCCGCGTAAGAAAGGCCCAATTCTTCGGCCTTGCGGGCCCAACGGGCGCCCGTTTCGGGGTCTGGAGGCGCGAATGCAGCTTTCCGGGCCCGCGTCCAGCACCATTCCTTGAACCGGACGTTCTCGAGAATGTCGGGCCCATTATTGTGGCCGAGCCAATCGGACAGGGGGATCACCACCCCCATCTCCTTCAAATCGTTCTCGCGACGTTCTCGCCAGCCGGAGGCGGCCTGTTTCACGATGGACCGTGTGTCGCGGGCCGTTGACCGGGCCTGAACGCGGGCTGCAGATACGGCGAAGTTCATTGGCACGCCACAGTTCCTCCGGGCCCATAGCAGCACATCCCGCTGACACGATAAACTTCGAGGTTGGTCTGACCAGTGCGACCGGCGCCAGGCGCCTTCATTCCGCCTAGCCGCTGGCGGAGGGTGGCGGCGACGGGAGGGGGACACATGCTCCGCGCGCTGACGGCCGGGCTCATGATTCTGGCGGCATCAGGTTGCAACCTTGGACTCCATTCGGCCATCGACGCTGCCCCGTTCGAGGCGCGCATGACCGATGCGCCGTTTGCCGACGGCGTCTATTGCAAGATGGCGAAACGCGAGGACGGCGGCCTTATGGTTTCTGGCCAGCTCGGCGTTAACAAGGACGAATGCTCGACTCTCACGTGGGATATCGTCCGCCGACTCTTCGTTCAGCGTAATGCCCACGGCGCTGAGGCGGAATTGAAGTTCGTCGATCTCGGCGGCCAGTTCTTCATGATGCAGTTGCAAGCGTCGTATGGTGATGAGGGCCGGCCTTTCGCCTTCACCTTGTGGGCTGGCGTTACGGAAGGTGACGCTTTCATGATCATACCGATTTCGTACGGCGAGGAGCTTGCGCAAATTGGAGCCCAGCATCCAGGCATAGATTTCTCGATCTACAAGCCGCCCAATCAAGCTGCGCCTGACCCAGCTCTTGCCCCGGATGGCGCTAAGGTCGAGCCGCTCGTTGAAAACCCTGATGTGTTTTACATTTCGGGCGGCTCGCCTGCCGATATCCGCGACCTAGCACGAGACATTCTCGATTGGGTGTTGATGGGAGGCGCATCGCCTCCCGAAGACGCCCGAAAGTGGAGAGGCGAAGGCATAATGGTCCTCGACCAACTGTCAAAGCCCGACCACTCCCCATCCGCCAAGCAGCAGCGCGACATAGACGCGATGGTCGATGTGCTTCTCGCGCATCTCCCTCCGGCGCCCTGACGTTTGGGTCACTCTTGTTTCCACTCTCAACATTTAGCTTTCGACGATTTTTCTATCTGGCGCGGCAAAGCGGCAGGTGTAGGCTTCCATGGTCCGTTGGGAGGATCGCTCATGAAAACTCGTGCCCTCATGTTGATCGCCGCTGCTGTCGCGGCGCTGGTTGCTACGCCTGCTCTTGCTGCGGGTGGCGGTGGCGGGGGAGGCGGCGGTGCGCCGTCGGCGAGCGGGTCGGGGGTGGACCCGGCCAAGCGGTATGCGCAGGGCGTGGAGCAGCTGAAGGCGAGCAATTTCAAGCAGGCGGAAAAAGCGTTCGGCGACGTGCTGCGCGCCGCGCCGAAGGATCCCAGCTCCAACTTCATGATGTCGCTGGCGCAGATCGGCCAGCAGGATTTCGAGCAGGCCCGCAAATACCTGCGCAACACCGTCAAGTATGACGCCAACCATGTGCAGGCGCGCGGCTGGCTCGGCGCGATCGAGGCCAAGCTGGGAGATGCTGCCAAAGCGGTGGAACAGAAGACCGCGCTGGAAGCGGCCAAGGCGACGTGCGCGGGAACCTGCCCGGAGGCCAAGGCCATCGACACCGGCATCGCGCGCATCGACCTGTATGTCGCGACCCCGGCCAACCCGATGCAACTGTCGGGCGATCTCGTCCATTTCGCGTCGGCCAAGGATGGCGACGCCGCCTATCTGCAGGCGTACGGGCTCATCAATGAGGGCCGTTATCAGGACGCGCTGTGGTCGCTGAAGGATGCGGCGCTGGCGCTCGGGCCGCACCCGGACGTGCTGACCTATCAGGGCTTCGCCAACCGCAAGCTGCACAATTACGACGTGGCGGTGAGCTATTATTCCGCCGCGCTCGCCCTCGCGCCTGACCATCGCGGCGCCAATGAATATCTCGGCGAATACTATGTCGAGACGGGTCAGGCCGCCAAAGCCAGGCAGCAACTCGTGAAGCTGGACGGCATCTGCAAGTTCGGATGCGAGGAAGCCGAGGAACTGCGCCGGTGGATCGCCGGCGGGCATTCTTGACGCGTTCCGGCCTGAGAGGGTCGGGTCTGAAGCGGTCTGCAGCTGGCCTCCTTTTTGTGCTCGCGGCGTGCGCCGGCGCTCCGCAAGCAGACGCGCCGCTTACCCGCGACAGCCTGCGCGTCTTGCGCTGGATCGCGCCGGGCGCAGATCGCGTGCGCGCGATGACGACGCAGCCCGTCGCCTGCCGCGCAAAGGACGAAGAGATCGTGGTCATCAGCCGCGCGGAAAGCGGGAACCAGCGTGAAGGCTGGAGCGTCATCGACGTCGGCCGCATCGCGTTTGAATCTCCGGCGCTGCTCGGCGGGGCGGCGGCGCGCATGGGATTGTCCTGTTCGTCATGCCATCTCAATGGCCGCGACAATCCGGATTTCTTCGTCGAAGGCGTCTCGGCCGCGCCCG
Source organism: Azorhizobium sp. AG788 (assembly GCA_943371945.1). Taxonomy (GTDB): domain Bacteria; phylum Pseudomonadota; class Alphaproteobacteria; order Caulobacterales; family Hyphomonadaceae; genus UBA7672. The sequence goes on along the minus strand of CALRWU020000004.1, from coordinate 6,061 downwards.
GCACGGCCGACGTCACCAACAGCCTGTTCTCGAAAACACGCGGCAATGGCACCTTCGATCCGAAGCCCATCCCCGATATTGCCGCGCGCGATGGCAAGCAGATCAAGGATCGCACCAGCGCCGAATTCCGCACCAAGGTCCACGGCCTGATCGCGGAAGAGTTCGACGGGCAGGCGCCGAGCCCGGCCATGCTGGGCGCCGTCATCGCCTACATGGACGGGATGGTCCCGTGTCCCGATCCCACGCGGCGCGAACCTGTGACTGCGCAGATGGATATCGATGCCGCGCGCAAAGCCTTCCGCATTGCGCAGGACGACACGCCGGGCGCCGACCAGCGCCTGATGGCGCGCGCCGCGCGCGAGCGTCTGGAGCGCCTCAATGAGCGCTTCATCTCAGCGGGTCAGGCCGATGTCCGCGCGGCCCTGCTCGACGCCAGCCAGCAGATCGCCGCGTGGATCGACGCGCCGGATGCCGCGAATGCAACGAAGGTGGAGGCCGCCCTCACCCTGGCCGAGACGCGCGTGACACGCGAGGCGTCGCGCTCGCTCTACAATCCCGACGTGCTGCGAGCCGCGCTGGCGCGGCAGGGCGGGAAGTAATCACGCAGGAAATTCGATCAGGGCTCACGTTACGAACGGCGGCATTGGGGCCCGAAACAGACATTCCGCTTTCAGTATTTTCGATGCAAATTGGTGCGATGAAACGAAGCCAATCGCCATACTACTGTCGGGCTCGGTGGCCGGACGCTGTGGTGCCCGAGGGCGAGCCTCTATGGCTTCTCTATGAAATGGACAAGGAAGCGGACACGGTAACGAGGACCGTGGACATTTATGCAGACGGCACAATCACTCGCAATAGCGTCGAGCTCGAAGAGCGAAATGGCGATGTCTGCCCGTCCCTGATCGACACTTCTATCATCGACGCCTTTGAGGGCGTGGAGATGGAGACGATCACCTCCACAGAGTTTGAGAAGTTCTGGCTGCTCGGGGAAGATAGGCCGTTCTGGTTTGTCAGGTAATGGGCGATGACCTGCCGGTCGTAATCTGTGTGCTCCTGCCCCGCCCGAAGCTGGTGAAGGTGGCATGCGAAGCATGACGGAAGGGGCTGGCTGCGGAGCAGCCGGATAGCGCAGGGCGGGGACTCTCATTTGCGGCGGTTCGGCTGAAGGTCTAAGCACGCAGCCGGAATCGATACGTAACGGGAGAGACCCGATGAAACGCATTCTTCTGTCCGCCTGTGCGCTCGCGCTTGTGGGTTGCTCCCCAGCGGCGCCGACCTATGAGGCAGGCATCGATGCGGCCGGCATGGATATGACGGTGAAGCCGGGCGATGACTTCTTCGCGTACGCCAATGGCGCATGGGACAAGTCGGCGGAGATCCCGGCCGATCGTTCGAGCTGGGGCGGCAACGCCATCCTGGCCGAGCAGGTCGACAAGGATGTCGCAGCGCTCATTGAAGGCGCGGGGAAGAGCAGCCCGAAGGCTGGATCCGAAGCGGCGCTGATCGCGGATTTCTACACGGCGTACATGGACGAGGCCGGCATCGAGGCGAAGGGCCTCGAACCGCTCAAGCCGGTGCTGGCGACGATTGACGCAATCACCGACAAGAAGAGCCTGTCCTCCTATTTCGGATCCACGCTGCGCTCCGAATGCGACGTGATGAATAACACGCAGCTGACGACGGACAGCCTATTCTGTCTCTGGGTCGCGGCCGACTTCGACAAGCCGGACACGTACGCCCCCTTCCTGATGCAGGGTGGGCTGAGCCTGCCAGACCGCGACTATTATCTCGTCGATTCAGAGCGCATGGCGAGCGTGCGCGATGCGTTCAAGCTGCATATCGAAAAGGTGCTGACGCTCGCCGGCGTTGCAGACGCCAACGCGAAGGCACAGCGCATCTTCGATCTGGAAACGAAGATTGCAGGCGGGCACGCTTCGGTCGACGACACCAGCGATCCGGCGAAGGGCAATAATCACTGGTCGCGTGCAGATCTCGACACCAAGGCCCCCGGCATGGACTGGGCGGCCTTTCTCGACGCTGCGAAGCTTTCCGGGCAGTCGACGTTCGTTGCGTGGCAGCCCGCGGCGATTGCCGGGGAATCGGCGATTATCGCCGCAACGCCGGTCGCCACGTGGAAGGAGTATTTGACCTTCCACTACATCGACCGCAACGCGAGCCAGCTTTCCAGGGCGTTTGTCGACGAGCGTTTCGACTTCTACGGCAAGACGCTGTCGGGCACGCCGCAACTCCAGGAGCGCTGGAAGCGCGGGGTCGCCGCCACGAATGCCGCGCTCGGCGAGGCGGTGGGGCATCTCTACGCCGACAAGTATTTCCCGCCCGCGTCCAAGGCGGCCGTGCAGGAGATGGTTGCGAACATCACAGCGGCGTTCGAGAAGCGCGTTGATGCGCTCGACTGGATGGACCCGGCGACAAAGCAAGAAGCCAAGGCGAAACTCGCGGTCCTGAAAGTCGGCATCGGCTATCCCGACAAGTGGAAGAGCTATGAGGGTCTCGAGATCGCGCCCGACGATGCATTCGGCAATATCGAGCGCGCAGCGATGTCCATCAGCGACCAGAAGATCGCGCGGCTCGGCCAGCCGGTGGATCGCGGCGAGTGGGTGATGAACCCGCAGCTGGTGAACGCGGTGAACCTGCCGATTCTCAACGCGCTGAACTTCCCGGCGGCGGAACTGCAGCCCCCGCATTTCGATGCACGGGCGCCGGCGGCGGTGAACTATGCAGCGATCGGGGCGATCATCGGTCACGAGATCAGCCACTCGTTCGACAACAATGGCGCGCTGTTCGATTCCACGGGGCGGATGCGCAACTGGTGGACGACCGAAGACTTCGCGCACTTCACGGCGTCGGGGGATGCGCTGGCGAAACAGTATGACGGCTACAAGCCGTTCCCGGATCTCGCGGTCAACGGCAAGCTGACGCTGGGTGAGAACATCGCGGACGTGGCCGGCCTTGCCGCGGCGTATGACGCCTATCGCGCGTCGCTGGGCGGCAAGGAGGGACCGACGGTTGGCGGCTTTACCGGCGACCAGCAGTTCTTCATCTCGTTCGCACAGACGTGGCGCTACAAGGCGCGCGAGGCGGCGATGCGACGGCAGGTGCTGACCAATGGCCACGCGCCAGCGCCCTATCGCGCGCTGACGGTGCGCAATCTGGATGCGTGGTACACGGCATTCGACGTGCAGCCGGGGCAGGCGCTTTATCTGGCGCCGGCCGAGCGCGTGAAGGTGTGGTAGGGGGAAAGGGGGCTCGACAGGCCGATCCGGACCGCCTATATGCCCACTCGAACTTGTTCTCACATCGCAGCGGCGGCCCCGGGAACTGGGCCGCCGCTTCGCATTTACGGCCTGAATTCTGCTCTGCAGGGCGGGCCAAAACCAAAGGAAACGCACCCCTTATGCGGGCGCAAGGCGAACTCGAAATACGCATTCTCGACATGATCGAGCCCGTGGCTGCAGAGCTTGGCCTCGATATCGTGCGCGTGCGTGTGATGGGCGGGGACGTGCCCACGCTGCAGATCATGGCGGAACGTCCCGACGGCACGATGACGGTTGCGGCGTGCGCGAAGTTCAGCCGTGCCATCTCGCCGGTGCTGGAAACCGAAGACCCGATTTCGACCGAATACCATCTCGAAGTGTCTAGCCCTGGCATCGACCGCCCGCTGACGCGCGTCGGCGATTTCGCGAGATGGATCGGCCATGAAGTGAAGGTGGAGCTGGCGACGCCTGGCGCTGATGGCCGCAAGCGGTTCCACGGGTCGATCGTCTCCGAGACGGATGGCGTGGTCGACCTGAAATTGAAGGATGGCGGCGAAGCCCGCCTTGCCGTCGCCGACATGGTCAAGGCGACCATGGTTCTGACCGACAAGCTGATCCAGGCCGCGCGCGCGAAGGCGCCGGCGGTGGTTGAAGAGGAAGACGACGAGGAAGAAATCGTCGGTCTCGGCGAAGAGACCGAAGAAGATTTCGACGACCTCGAAGTCGATGATGAATTTGAAACGGAGTCGGACGACGAGGATGAAGACCTCGACGCCGACGCAAAGGAGTAGGCAATGGCAACCGGCCCAGTTTCGGCAAACAAGCTCGAAATCCTGCAGATCGCCAACGCGGTCGCGGCTGAGAAGAACATCGACAAGCGCATCGTGCTTGAGGCGATGGAAGAGGCGATCCAGAAGGCCGCCCGCTCGCGCTACGGCCTCGAACACGACATCCGCGCCGAGATCAATGCGGACTCGGGCGACACCAAGCTGTGGCGCGTGCAGACCATCGTCGAGACGGTCGAGAACCCGGTTACGCAGCTGACGCTGGCCGAAGCCAAGAAAATGGATTCCGACGCTGAAATCGGCAATGAATTCCGCGAGGAACTGCCGCCGTTCGAATTCGGACGCGTCGCCGCCCAGACCGCCAAGCAGGTCATCACGGGCAAGGTCCGCGAAGCCGAGCGTCACCGCCAGTACAATGATTTCAAGGACCGCGTCGGCGAGATCATCAACGGCACTGTGAAGCGCGTCGAATACGGCCACGTCATCGTTGATCTCGGCAAGGCCGAAGGCGTTATCCGCCGCAACGATGCGATCCCGCGCGAGAACTTCAACACTGGCGACCGCGTCCGCTCTTACCTTTACAAGGTCTCGGCCGAAGCCAAGGGCCCGCAGATCTTCCTCAGCCGCTCGCACCCGAGCTTCATGATCGCGCTGTTCGCGCAGGAAGTTCCCGAGGTTTACGAGGGCGTCATCGAGATCAAGGCCTGCGCCCGTGACCCGGGCTCGCGCGCCAAGATCGGCGTGTTCAGCCACGATAACTCGATCGACCCGGTCGGCGCCTGCGTCGGTATGCGTGGCGCGCGCGTGCAGGCGGTTGTGTCCGAACTCGGCGGCGAGAAGATCGATATCATCCCGTGGTCGGGCGACGACGCGACCTTCATCGTCAACGCGCTGCAACCGGCCGAAGTCTCCAAGGTCGTCATCGACGAGGAAGAAGGCCGGGTTGAAGTCGTCGTCGAAGAAAGCCAGTTCCCGCTCGCCATTGGCCGTCGCGGCCAGAACGTGCGCCTCGCGTCCCAGCTGACCGGCTGGCAGATCGACCTGATGACGGAGTCGGCCGACTCGGAACGTCGCCAGCGCGAATTCAAGGAACGCACCGACCTGTTCCAGAAAGCCCTCGACGCCGACGAGACGCTGGCCCAGCTGCTGGCCTCGGAAGGCTTCGAGACCGTCGAAGAGATCGCCTATGTCGAGATCGAGCAGCTTGCGACGATCGAAGGCTTTGACGAGGAAGTCGCCGGCGAGCTGCAACAGCGCGCTCGCGAATATCTCGAGAAAGCCACGGCTGAGCTCGTTTCCAAGCGCAAGGAACTCGGCGTCACGGACGAAGTGGCTGAGATGGAAGGCGTCACGCCGCAGATGGCGGTGAAGTTCGGCGAGAACGACGTGAAGACGATCGAGGATCTCGCTGGCCTGGTGCCGGACGATCTCGTCGGCTGGAAGGAACCTGGCCCGGACGGCAAGCCGAAATTCGTGCCCGGCCTCCTGGTGAAAGGCGAGATGAACCGCGAAGACGCGGAACTATTCATCCTCAAGGCCCGCGTCGTCGCCGGCTGGGTCGAACCCCAGGCGCTCGAAGATGCGCTGACCGCCCGCGCAGCTGCGCTGGATGCGGAAGAAGCTGAACTTGATGCGGCATCCGGCGACAAGCCGGGCGACGCCCGCACCCGCGGCGACGAGTTGTTCAACCTCAAGGGGGCCAATGCCGGCTCAACCGAACAGTGATGAGCCTGTAGCCGCCCTTGATGCGGTTGAAACCGACGCGGGTCCGCCCCGCGCCGGCAAGGCCGCATCGCGTGATCCTGAGCGCCGTTGCATCGCCACGATGGAGCGGCGCCCTCAGGGGCAACTGATCCGCTTCGTTCTGTCGCCCGACGCCCAGGTGACGCCCGACATCGCCGCCCGCCTGCCGGGAAGGGGCGCTTGGGTCACTGCGAACCGGGAGAGCCTTGATCTTGCGATCAAGCGCGGCGCCTTCGCGCGGGCGTTCAAGGCGCAGGT
>CALRWU020000003.1:0-23718 GCA_943371945.1 Azorhizobium sp. AG788 | reverse complement strand
GAGAATTTCACGGCAGGCAGCATCGGGCTCGGCACAGATGAGACGCAACGCATCACGGCTGACGTAAACTACATGCTGAGTGACACGGCGGCTTTCCGCCTCAACGCCATGCACCACGACGCTAATGTGGCCGGACGCGACGCTGTCACTCTCAGCCGCTGGGGCGTTGCGCCTTCGGTTGCGTTTGGCCTCGGCACGCGCCTGCGTTCGACCATCAGTTACTACCACCTCGAATCCGACGACGTGCCTGACTACGGCATTCCGTACCTGCGCCAACCGGCCGTGATCGATCCTGTCTATGGCAGCATCGTCTTCGCGACGCCCATCACCGGCCATGACGAGGATTTCTACGGTCTTCTGAACCGCGACTTCCGCCGCGCGAAATCCGACATCGGCACAGTTCGTGTCGAGTATGATCTGGCGCCGGGTCTAACCCTGTCGAACGTCACCCGATACGGCCGTGGCGGCACGCAGCAGGTCGTGACCAATCCGGACGACAGCCGCGGGAACGTCGCCAACGGCTATGTTTTCCGTGCCAGCAAGAACCGTGGCGTCGATCTCACGACTATCGCCAACATCACCGACCTGCGCGGCGAACAGAACCTGTTCGGCATGACGCATTCTTTCGACATCGGGATGGAAGCCAGCCGCGAAACCAGCCATGTCCAGGGCTTTTACGTCGTTGGCCCTAACCTGCCGGCAACACCTGGTGCGCCCGCAGTCGGCACGAACGTCAGCGTTGGCACGACGTGCTCCAACCCGGCGCTTGTCGGCGCCGCGAGCAGCTATAACTGCACAACACTCGACAACCCGAACCCGAATGATCCGTGGGTCGGCAGCATTGCCCGTGCGCTCGGCTACACGGACACCACGACAGACGTGGTCGGCCTCTATGTGTTCGATACTATCGCATTCAACCCGCAATGGTCGCTGAATGTCGGTCTGCGGTATGACGACTATTCGACCAAGCAGAAGGGCCTGACGGCGACAGCCTCGACCACCGCGCCGTTCTACACGCTGGCAATTCCAACGCCGCTGGCGCGCCAGGACGATTTTCTCAACTACCAGCTCGGCCTCGTCTACAAGCCGGTGGAAGAGGGCACATTCTATATCTCGACCGGCACCTCGACGAATCCGTCGGGCGAAGGCTCGGGTGAAAGCAGCACGCTGTCTGCGGCGCTTCAGATCCTAGCGCCGGAAGAAAACACCAGCTACGAAGCCGGCGTGAAATGGCAGCTTTTTGATCACGCGCTGCTCGCGACCGCGGCTGTCTTCCGCACCGAGAAGACCAATGCGCGCGTCACAGATGCGCTCGGCGGCACCAGCTCGATCGGCGGCCAGGAAGTCAACGGCGTCGAACTTTCGCTGTCAGGCCAGATCACGCCGGACTGGTTCGTTTTCGGCGGCTACACCCACCTCGAAAGCGAACTCACCGACAATGGCTTCCAGATCATCGGCGGCGTCCCTGTACCGTCGGCCGCGAATGGCAAGCAATTTCCCAATACGCCGAAGGATTCGTTCAGCGCGTGGACCAACTACAGCCTTACGGATGCTCTGACGATCGGCGGCGGAGCGTCCTACATGTCGGACCGGTATGCGGATACGACCAACCGCATCTCCATTCCGTCCTACTGGCGCTACGACGCAGTTGTGACCTACACATTCAGCGACAATCTTGATGTGCAGCTCAATCTCAACAACATCAACGATGAGCGTTACGTCACCAATCCGTACACCTCGCACATGGCGCAGATTGCGGCGGGCCGTTCGGCCCTGCTGACCCTGAACGCCAAGTACTGAACCGTGTAGACCGGGATCAGGCCTCGCGCAGTAATGAGCGAAGCCCGATCCCGGTTCATATCTCTCCGTGGGAGCGCGCCGATGTTGCTGTCCATTCCGGGTGTCTTGAGCAAGGACGCGGTCGCCGCGCTCCGCAAAGAGATCGACGCCGCCGAATGGATCGATGGCAACGCGACATCCGGTCAGCAGTCGGCGCTGGCCAAACGCAATCTGCAACTCCCCGAAGACTCTCCCGCCGCTCGCAAGGCCGGCGGGATAATTCTCGACGCGCTTGAGCGCGCGCCTCTGTTCGTGGCCGGCGCCCTGCCGCTGAAGGTCTTTCCACCCTTGTTCAATCGGTACGGCGAGGGGCAGGCGTTCGGCATGCACGTCGACAACGCGCTGCGCGTGCGCCGCGACGGCGGCTTCCGTATCCGCAGCGATCTCTCCGCCACGTTGTTTCTCTCCGAACCGGACGACTATGACGGCGGCGAACTCATGGTCGAAGACAGTTACGGCGTCCACGCCGTGAAACTCGGGGCAGGCGATCTCGTGCTCTATCCTGCTTCAAGCCTGCATCGCGTCGAGCCGATCACGCGCGGCGCGCGGGTCGCAAGCTTCTTCTGGATCCAGTCGATGGTTCGCGAAGACGCCAAACGCTCGCTGCTATTCGACATGGACATGGCGATCCAGGCGCTGGCGGGCGAGCTCGGCCAGGGCCACGCGCAGGTCGTCGCGCTGACCGGCGCCTACCACAATCTCCTGCGCATGTGGATCGAGGTCTAGCCTCTCACGCCTTGCGCGACCGTCGCCGGCTTGTTCGCAAGCTTCGAGCGCACCTTGCGGGTCAGCGCCGTGCCGGTCGCCATCAGGCCGGCCTTGCGCAGCGAATGGCCGATGAATTTGAGTCGATCGCGCCGCGTGAGGATATGCGACAGCGTGATGTTCGCGACACGGATCTTGTAATGACGCTCGCCGATCAGACTGCGATGCTTGTCGGCTGCAGCGAAGCGGTACTGGATATCCTCCCAGCTGCGATTGCGCCCGGCCGACGTCATCGAGGACCCGGCATTGTAAGTGTAGTACAACAGAGGCTCGGCGACGTAGCCGATCTCGCCGATGGCTAGGACACGGATCATGAAATCCCAGTCCTCCGCGTACATCAGGCTCTCATCGAAGGTCAGCTTGTCGAACAGGTCGCGACGACAGAAAAAGCCGCTCGGCCCGCAGATTGGATTGTTCTCGCGGATCATGTCGAGTGTGATCCGGGTGATCGGGCGCACGTTGAACGCGGTCACCGGAATGAATTCCTGCCCGCATGTCGACATCGGCAGGTCACCGATCGTGTCGAGCTGGCGTTGCAGCTTTTGCGGTTTCCAGTAATCGTCGTCGTCAAGGAAGGCGACGTACTCGCCGCGCGCCAGTTTAACTGCCGCATTGCGCGCCTGACCGCAGCCATGATTGCCGGTGTTGCGGATGGCGCGAACCTTGTCGCCGTACTCCGCCAGCGCCTCATGAATGTCGAAGCTGGAGCAATTGTCCATCACGATGATCTCGCGAGATGCGAGCGTTTGCGCCAGCGCGCTACGGATCGCCCGGTGCAACAGCTCCAGACGATTATAGGAGACGATGATAACCGAGACTTCCGGGTTCGGGGATGGCGGTATCATGAGGGCGAGCCTTTCATATTTGTTCAACGCGGGGGCCTGAGCGCAGCATCAGGCCACGCAACGTCTTGATCTGCGCCTGCAGGCCAATGCGGCACGTGTAGAGCAGTACGGCATAGGCGAGTGCGAGTTCAGCGAGAGACAGTGCGATTTCCTGGAACTCAGTCATCGCAACCTGTGTGCGGATCAGCGAATGCGCGACGAAAAGCGCAGCCGCCGCCAGCGTGGCCGGTACGAGCGCAAACAGGAAGGTCCGCACGCGAAGGTCAATGATTGGCAGCGTCATGTGCAGTGCGCGCGGCACGTAGAGCACGTTGGAGAGAGAGAACGCCGTAGCCACAGCCAGCAGGCCGAAGGGCGCCGTCAGGGGCAGGAGAATGACCCACATCACCGCAAGCTCGAAGGTCTGGCGCAACCGGATCGAGGTGTTGGCCGTCGCCAGCAGCAGGGCGTTGGCGGGAACCAGTATGGTCTGCACGGCGGCGACAGGCGCGAGCAGCGTGAAGACGGGCGCGGCCCCCGCCCAGTCGTGCGACAGCAGCGCCGAGAAATAGGCAGGACAGGCGGCGGCGACAATCGCAACGCCAGGAAACACCAGCAGAGCGATGCACGTGGTCATGATCAGAAGGAGGTCGCGCAACGCTTCCTTGTCATCACGCAGCTCGACCATGCGGACATAAAGCGCGTTCTGCACCGGGCTCGCGACCAGTTGCTGCGGCAGGTACATGATGCGCATCGCAAAGGCGTAGAGGCCAGTAGGTACTGTGCCGAGCACCCGGCCGATCACGAGCGGATCAATCTGGCGCGCGAAGAAATAGAGGATCGTTGTGCCGGTATTGTCGCGCGCGAAGCGCAGGTGGTCCGACAGGTTGGCGCGCGAGAAGACGAAGTGCGGCCGGAAGCGTGTGCGCCAGATCAGCAGCGTTCCCTTCATCGTCCAGAACGCGATCTGCTGTAGCACCAGCGCCCAGGCGCCGGCGCCCTGGAAGGCCATCACGATGGCGGTCCCAAGGCCGGTCAGTGCGGAGACTGCCTCGATCGCCGCAAGCTCGCGAAACTTCTGCCGCTGCTGTAGCTCGGCCGTTGGCGCCGCTAGCGCCGAAACCATGAAGGGAATGATGGACAGCGCCAGCATCAGACCCAGCAGGCGCGGCTCGCCGAACACGATCGGTGTGACGAAGGCGATTGCAACGAGCAGCAGGCTGAGGCCGACGCCAAACCCGGTAATTGCCCAGAATGCGCTCGACCACGTTCTGGTGTCGGACGCGGGCGTGCGCACCAGTGACTGGCCCATGCCGGCGTCCGCCAGGAAGATCGTCGACACGACAAAGCCCATCGCGACGGCGACAAGCCCGAACTCGTGCGGCCCCAGCAGGCGCGCAATGATCGGCAGCGACGCAAACGCCGCCAGCGTCTGGACGACGCGCGCGGCGGACAGTGAGGCGAGATCGAGACTGAAGCGTTTCAGGGCCATGCCGGCGCCAATCGCGTGTCGGGTCGGGAGCCCGACGTAAGATCGCGTGCGTTGGCCGCCGTCCATCCGGGCAGGAAACTCGCTTCGAGCTGATCCACGAACGCATCTATGTCGACCAGTGGCGCCCGCGCCGCCAATGCGTCCGCCAGAGACGCGGCGTAGGCCGAATCCGACAGCACGCGCAGGACGGCGTCATAGGCGGAGCCGGGATCGCCACGATCAAACGCTTCATGCGGCTGCGGTCAAACGGGTCTTTGTCGAGTCGTTTCAGACGGATTGCGACGGCGTCATCATCGTCGGTCTGCAACATCCAGCCGGGCGGATCGGATACGAGGTCGGCCTCGCTGTCGCCGACGGCGCCGAAGCGGCAGTTGTAGTATTCGAACTTTGCCTCACCCTTGCCGCCGCCGAACCACAGGCCGGTGAAACCGGGATAGGCGAGGATGATGCTGTTGGCGATAACAACGCGCGCGCCCGCCCAGACGCGGATCGAGCGATGACCGGAGGCGATGAAGCTTGCATCGATACGAACGCTGCCCTTGTTGTCGAGGCCGGATTCCTCGCCGCCAAGCAGCACCGCCTTGCGGATGTTGAGGCGACCGCTTTTCGCCTCGACCGTGACGGCTTCATTGTTGGCGAGCTTGTAGTCGGGGATCGGGCCTTTGCCCTCAAGGTCGATCCATGCGTTGGAGAGCCAGGTCTCGCCACGCGTTGGGGCGGACTGGCCGAGGATGAGGCCGGAGCCGTAGATGTCCTGCGACTGGCGGCGGCGGAAGACGAAATTCTTGATCAGCACCTCGCCGGTGTTGTCGAGCGAGACGCCGTATTTGCGGCCAGTGACCGTTAGACCGATGATCGCTGCGTCCTGTCCCTTGAGGGCGAGGCCGCGAGCGTTGTTCGGGTCAGGGTCGCGGACCAGGTCGGTCTGGATATTGCGACGGGAGATGCGGTCGGAGAGGCCGCTTTCGAACGGGGTCTCCGCCTCGGGATGATAGGCGGACTCGGCAGGCGCGAGGGCGGGGCCGGGCTGCGCGCGGGCAGTCAGGGTGGTCAGAAGCGCCATGCAGATGAGTGCCGTCCAGCGCATTCCGCCGCCGCTTTGCTTGCCCAATTGCGAGAGGAGCTAGGGCGGGCAGGCGTTGCGTCAATCGACGTTGGCGCTCCACACCGGCTTGCCGGATGCGTCGTGGCTGACCTGGCCAGGCGTGCCGACTGCGCTCCGGGTGGGGGAGGTGAGCAGGGCGATCGTTGCAGTGTCGCTGGCGGGCGCATGGGCCATCACGCGGCCGCCGTCCGGCGTGCGTGCGATGACGATGCCAGCGACGGGGGCGCCGTCGCGGCCATAGGTCACGGTATAGGTCTCGAGGCTTGCGGGACCGGTATAGGTTTCCAGCAGCGGCGGCGTCGGCCCCCGCGCGGCATCGGCAGTGACCTGCACGGAATATGCGGCGGGCATCTGCGTAGGGGCCGGCGCGGTGCTGACCACCAGCGTGTGGTGCTTGTTCACATAGCCGCCCTGGCCATAGAGCAGGCCAAGCTCGCCGGGTGTCGCACGCAGGGCATGCACCATCGCGGCGATGGCGTGGCTCATATAGTTGTTCAGGGGTCCGCCGAAGAAGGTCAGCCCGCCCGCCACCGTCGGCGCATGTTCCGCGGGATCCAGCTTCAACGTCCGCAGCGCCATTTTCGGTACGACCGGGAAGCAGCTGTAGAGTTCGAGGTGTTTGAACCGCTTGGCGTCGCCGCCCGCGATCTCGACAGCTTTCTCCAGCACAGCCGTTTGCGCTGTCGAATGGTCATAGCGATCGCGGTGAAGGTAGTCCTCCGGCTCGATGGCTTTTGCGCCGCCCCAGATATGCACGAGCTTGTCCTCGGCGATCCCCAGCTTGCGGGCGCGGGCGAGGCTCATCACGATGACGGCGGCCGACTGGTTCACGGCGGGGTTGGCCACCATCAATTTGGGGTAGGGCCAATTGATCAGTCGGTTGTCGGGCGACACCGCGCCGATGGCGTCGGCGCCCGGCGCGCTCCTGATCCACGCGAACGGATTGCCTGCTGCAACGCTCGCATAGTGCGCCCACAGCTCTGCCGATTCACGCGCGCCTTCCGCAGGCGTCTGGTCCCAGGCGGCCTGCGTTGCGACTTCGTAGAAGGGATAGACCTGCGCCGGGTCCATCACTCCGAGCAGCTTGGCGACGGGGCTCATCGCAAAACGGCTGGACGGAAACTTCACGGCCTCCTCGCGCGAGACCGGCGGCGTCCACGGCGGCATTACGCCGGCCTTCTTGGCCTGGTTTACGGCGTTCACGGCTTCGCCGCCGACGATGGCGGCGACAAGGTCCTCGCCCTGCACGATGCGCGCGGCTGCGTCATGCGCCAGACGCACCGGCGTCTCGCCGCCCATGCTGGCATTCACCTGTTCGTCCGGTGCAAGGCCAAGCTCTGCCGCCAGCTGCCGTACCGGATCGCGATAGGGCCAGCTCACAAGTCCGATCAGGCTGAGCAGCCCTACCTGATCGAGCAGTTTGGCCCCGGCATCCGCCTCGCAGGCTCGCAGCGCCGCCGCCATCAATCTTACCGGCTCCAGCGCCAGCTCCGGCGATTTCGGCCGGTCAATGACCTCGCCCACCGCAGCGATCACGGGCGTTGTCTCGGGGTTCATCGTCGCCATGTCTTGCGAGTCCTGCAGTTGTGTCGGTCTGGAATTCTGTATGCGCGACCACGCTTGCGATTGGCAAGCAAGAGGCGCTTGCCGGGCGACGGCTTGTGCATGCTGTGGTAAGTTCGGGCTGCCCTTCCGTTACGATATTGAGTGGATGGCAAGCGTCAGAAACCAAACAATGGCGCATGGTATTTCGTGCGTTGTCGAAATATGGATTGACGCGCTCATCGACCATCGGCACAGTATTTCGATGAAACTCGAAAGAGCATCAGGACAACTTGAAGCGCTGGGCAATCCCGTGCGCCTGAAAATCTACCGGCTGCTTGTGCGCGCTGGCGCCGAAGGGTTGCCCGTGGGCGCGGTGCAGGAAAAGCTCGGTGTCGCTGCATCGACGTTGTCACATCATGTCAAACGTCTCGTGGAGACAGGTCTTGTGACGCAGGAGCGTCAGGCGACGACGCTGCTCTGCAGAGCGCACTTTCCTGCGATGAATGCACTGATCGGCTATCTCTCTGACGAGTGCTGCGCGGATGGCGGCGCTGCGAAAGATTGTGCACCGGCTGTCTGTCACCCCCCAGTCAAAGGTGCGAGCGCCAGAAGATGAGCGAGCCGAGGAAAGAGGCGGCCTCAAGCGCGCGCCGGATCGCTGCCGAATGGCTGGGTTCACTGCTTCTTGCAGGAACGGTGGTCGGCTCTGGCATTCTCGCCAGTCGTCTTGCCGATGGAAATGATGCGGTCGCACTGCTCGGCAACACGCTCGCGACAGCGGCTATTCTCTACGTTCTGATCCATGCACTCGGGCCGATCTCCGGCGCACACTTCAACCCCGCCGTTACGTTGGTGATGGCCATCAGACGCGATATCGCGCCTCAAGATGCGGCCGCGTACATGCTGGTTCAGACCGCTGGTTGCATACTGGGTGCGTGGCTCGCCCATGCCATGTTCGAACTTCCCGTTCTTCAGATGTCCACCCACGTTCGTGCTGGTCCTGCGCAGATGCTCAGCGAAGCCGTCGCCACTTTCAGCTTGCTGTTTGCGATCCTCTTTGTCTCGCGCTGGAAAGCAGAGGCCGTGCCCACCGCCGTCGCGCTTGTCATCACGGCAGGCTACTGGTGGACGGCCAGCACGTCTTTCGCGAACCCGGCTATCACCATTGCCCGGGCGATGTCCGACACGTTCGCCGGAATTCGCCCGCAGGATGTTCCCGCCTTTATCGCATGTCAGTTTGCCGGAGCCTTCGCTGCATGGCTCGCAAGCCGCATCCTTCTGCCGGTCAGGGAGCCCGCATGAGCCAGCCTTTCCCCGTCGTGATCCATCACAACCCGGACTGCGGTACGTCGCGCAACGTGCTGGAGCTGATCCTGGCGGCGGGCTACACGCCGGACGTCATTGAGTATCTCGCGACCGGATGGACGCGCCCGCAACTTCTGGCGCTGTTTGCCGCTGCGGGGATTACGGCGCTCGAGGCCCTGCGCACCACGAAATCGCCCGCCGCCGAACTTGGCCTGCTTGATGCTGCCGTGGATGACGAAGCGCTTATCGCTGCGATGATTGCGCACCCCGTCCTCGTGAATCGACCCATCGTTGCAACGCCTAAAGGCGTACGCCTCTGCCGCCCCAGCGAAGCTGTCCTCGATCTTCTTGATCGCCTGCCGGCTGGTCCATTCGCGAAGGAAGATGGGGAACTCATCATCGATGCAGATGGCAAGCGCCTTGTGTAGGTTCTGACCTCAGGGCGTTTGCGGTGTTCCGCTGCCGTGACGGAAGCGCCTGGGAATACGTTTTGCTCTGGGGCAGGTGACACGCGGGCCATTCCTCGCCGATGATGCGCGCTCCCCAGAGGAGTGTCGGCATGACCTACGAGACGATCCGCTATGATGTGAAGGATGGCGTGGCGGTGATGACGCTGTCACGGCCGGAGAAGCTGAACGCGTTCACCGGCCGGATGATGCACGAGATGATCGAGGTGCTTGACCGGGTCGATGCGGACGACGCGGTGCGCGCGCTGATCGTCACGGGCGATGGGCGGGCGTTCTGCGCCGGGGCGGATCTGTCGTCGGGCGCATCCACCTTCGATGTCGCCGCGCACGGCGATGGCAAGAAGATCGATTATTCCGACGATGCCGCGCGCGATGGCGGCGGGCGTGTGACGCTGCGCATCTTCAAGCTGCTCAAGCCTGTGATTGCTGCGATCAATGGCCCAGCGGTGGGCATCGGCGCCACCATGACGCTGCCGATGGATATCCGGCTCGCTTCCGATAATGCGCGTATCGGCTTCGTGTTCTCGCGGCGCGGCATCGTGCCGGAAGCGGCGTCTTCCTTCTTCCTGCCGCGCATCGTGGGCATTTCGCAGGCGCTGCAGTGGTGCTTCAGCGGCCGGGTGTTCGATGCGCAGGAAGCGCTGCGCGGCGGGTTGGTCAGCGCTGTACATCCCGGCGACCAGCTGATGGCGGCGGCAATGACGATCGCGCGCGAGATTGCCGACAATACCGCGCCTGTCTCTGTCGCGTTGATCCGTCAGATGATGTGGCGCGGCACAGGCATGACAGATCCGATGCAGGCGCATCGCGTCGACAGCCGCGGCATCCTCTCGCGCGGCGCAAGCGCAGATGTGAAGGAGGGGGTCACCTCATTTCTGGAAAAGCGCGCGCCGGCGTTTCCGAACACGGTCTCAGGCGACATGCCCGATTACTTCCCGTGGTGGGAGGAGGAACTTTACAAGTAGGGGCGCGCCAGGCGCCGTCATCTAACCGAGGTGCGGAAGGCGAGTGCGACATGCGCGGCGCAGGAGCCGACTTGGCCGCTCTTCGTCCGGTAGCGCCGCTGATCCGGAATAGCCAGCGCTGCTCATCTTTCCCTAGAAGGCCAGGGCTATTCCGGCAGAATTGCGCGATTCTAGCCCGTTATGGCGCGGTTCGCAGTCAAAGCGCTTGCCAATCAGCCAATTTTGTCGCTTGCCGCAACTGGATGGCGTGGGGCGCGTTGAATGGCTGGATACGAATTGGTTCGGAGCACTCCCCATGACCGCAGGACACTGGAAAGTCTCCCATATTGTGAGCCTCGCCGCGATGGCGGCCCTGCTGAGCTTCTTCGTGTTTTCAGCGTTCGCAGGCGAAAGCTCGCCCCTGTTGTCGTCGACCACCACTCAGCCGTCCGCCGTCGCCCAGAGCGCTGCGGACGTGGCGACGATTGATCGCGCGAGTTAAAACGGCTCGTCCGCTTGCGTGTAAGCGACTGTTGAACAATCCCCGACCAATCCTCCGATTCCGATTTCCAGTTTGAGCTTCCGCCTTCGATGTTTGCGTCTTATCGAGGAACCTGGCTTGCACGCGCGCATTGGTACGGGCCCCCGGGGACCGTTCCATGCAATTGAATGTTCGCGCCGATCTGCTCTTCGATTTTCCTGCGGGAACGCAGGCGATCGTGTCTGTTCAGGCCGCTCATTCGCCGGACCAGACCGTCCTGTCCGAACAGCTGTGGCTGCCACCCGGGATAGACATCCTGCAGGACCTCGCCGACGAACGCGGCGAGCGTCGCTTCCGCGCAAGCTTCAGCGGCGAAACGCGCATCACCTATGACGCGCTGGTCGACAACGGCCAGCGCATTGCCCTGCCGGCGTCGGCGCGCAAGGCGGACTGGATGTCGTTGCCGCAGAACGCGCTGCAATACCTGACGCCCAGCCGGTACTGCCCGTCCGACCGTTTCCTCCTGTTCGCCAATCGCGAATTCGGCGGCCATTCGGACGGCGGCGCGCAGGTTCTCGCGGTACTCGACTGGATCCACACGCATGTCGCCTACATCGCTGGCGTCAGCGATGTGGAAACCACGGCGGAGCACACCTTCGTCGATCGCGCCGGCGTGTGCCGTGATTTCAGTCACCTTGGCATCACGCTGTGCCGGGCGCTCGGCATTCCGGCGCGGGCGGTCAGCGCCTATGCGTGGAAGCTTGAGCCGCCGGATTTCCACGCCGTGTTTGAGGTCTATCTGGATGGCGGCTGGTGGTTGGTTGATCCGACACGTCTTGCGCCGGTCGAGGGGCTGGTGCGCATCGGCGTGGGACGCGATGCGGCCGACATCGCCTTCCTCACCACGACCGGGCCATGCACGAGCCTGTCCCAGTCGGTGACGGTGACCACGGGCTGATCGGCCCGCGCTGGCCGACTAACGCTAGCCGATCTCCGCAAATTCCCACTACCGCCACGCTGGCGCCTGGACGAGAGGGTCTCCACCATCGCAGGCGAACCTGATGGACATGCCGTGCAGAAGCGAAGAGCCGCGCATCGGCGCAGCGCTTTCTTGGGCCGCGGAGCATTGCGTGCACTGCGCACACGCTCGCAATCCGTCTGGAGCAGGGCGGTGGCGTGACTCCCGCGGGTGTCGAAAGGGCAGCAAAATCCCGTTCAGTTGACCTGACAGCTCTGCAGGCCGAGATGCTCAGGGGATGACGCGATTGTCGTTGATGAAATCCACGTCCGGGTTCTCTCCGACGAACATCGAGATCGTGTCTGCAAAGGGGAAGGTCTTGCTCCAGGCCGGCGCCGTGAATTTCGGCGCCGGCTCGAGGAACGCTTTCCGCCAGCCGGCATAATCGTCGAACCAGAACTCAGCTACGCGCGGATAGTCCTGCTCGACGACAGTCTTGTAGCTGGCGAAGCGCTTGAGACCCGGGACTTTGGCCAGCTCCTTGGCATGTGTGTCCGCGTACCAGGCGTCCCATTGATCCGCCGTCACGCCAGGCGGACGTTTGTAGAAGACTACCCAGCGCAGATAAGGCAGTTCCTTCGGCGGTGTATCGAGGGAGACGTGAAGCGTGTTGGCGTTCACCGGGATCGTGGAGGTCTCCGTGTCGAACAGTGTGTTCTTGGCCCATCCGCCTGGAGGCGGCGTGAAGGATTGCAGCGCGCCATAGATGTTGTTCGGCCGCGTGGCGCGGAAGTCCTCGATCGAGTTGAACTGGATCTCCGTCATCCGCCCATACCAGATCGGATACCGCGCGGTCGCCTCAGCTGGCGGGAGGTAGGACCGGAAGGATACATAGTTCCGCTGCCAGGCCTTGAAGGCGCGCCGGACCTGCGGCGCGTGATACGTCATGTACCACCGATCCAGCGCGAGCTGGTCCATGCCCGGCTTCAGGCGCACGGGGATGTAGTGCTTGATCGCCACATCACCAGGTGCAGCTGCCGCGCGTGGCGCCGCAGCAGCTATCGCCCCGAGCAGCGCGAGGCCCAGCGCACCCCGGCGTGAAAGGTCTTCCGGAAATCCTGTCATGATTGTCCTCGTGCATCAGGCTTCAGGGTAGGGCCAGCGCCACCAGACGGTGCGGCGTCGTGCGGAAGCCCATGCCGCAGACGATGAACTGCTTGCCGCCGGACATATAGGTCATCGGCGGTCCGTGGGTGAAATCGGGCAGGGCGATCTCGGAAATCACATCACCTGTCGCCTTGTCGAACGCGCGCAGGACCTTTCGGCCGAAACGCGGATCGTGCGGCCCCTCGCCCATGAACAGCAGCGTTCTGGTCAGCAGCGGGCCCGTGCGCGCATTGGTGCCGATCCAGCCGGGAGAGTAGGGCTTGAAGCGCGGATCATCCATCGCGCCGGGCGCATTCGCCTGCATCCATTTGTGCTCGCCGGTGTTGAGGTCAATCGCTGTGATGCGGCCATAGGGCGGCTTCACCAGTGGCAGGCCGCGCGGGCCAGCGACGATGGTCGATCGGCCTGCAATCTCCTCTTCGCCATTGCCTTCGCCGATCCGCCGTCCCGTCTGGTCGATAGCCATCTGCACCACGGCCGTCAGCGATGGCACATAGGCAATGCCGGTCTCAGGGTCGACCGCCGCGCCCCACCAGTTCGCGCCGCCAATCCAGCTCGGCATGACTGTCGTCGGTGTCTCGCCCAGCGGCGTGAATAGCGGTCCGGCATTCAATCCGCTGAAGATCGCCAGTGCCTCCTGCTTGATCTCGGGCGTGAAGTCGACAAGGTCGGCTTCGCTGAGCCCCTGCCGCTCGTAGGGCTTGGGCCAGGACGGGAATGGCTGTGTGGCGGCCGTGCGCTCAGGCGCGATGGTCGACTGCGGAACCGGGCGCTCCTCGATCGGCCAGACGGGCTGCCCTGTCACCCGATCGAACACGAAGCAGAACCCGTGCTTGGTCATCTGCGCCACGGCCTTGATGCGGCGGCCACGCACCGTGATGTCGACGAGGTTTGGCGCGCAGGGCAGGTCATAGTCCCACACATCGTGATGCACGATCTGGTAATGCCAGCGCCGCTTGCCCGTCTCTGCCTCAACGGCCACCAGAGAGTTCGCGTAGAGATTGTTGCCGGGCCGCGCGCCGCCGAAGAAGTTGTTGGTCGCGCAGCTCGTGGGCAGATAGACGAGGCCGAGCTCCTCGTCCGCGCTCATCATCGTCCATACATTGCCGTTGCCGGTCCTCTCGGCCGTCCCCGGCGCCCAGCTCTCATAGCCGGCCTCGCCCTTCTGCGGGATGACGTGGAACGTCCATTTCAATGCGCCGGTCTTCACATCGAACCCGCGGACATCTCCCGGCGGCATCAGGTCCTGCACGCCGCGGTCGTGAATGTACTGTCCGACGATCAGCGTTCCACGACAGATGATCGGTGGCGATGTCGACCCAAACACATCCGTCGGATTGCGAGTCACAGGCCGCTGGAGACCAACCGTCCCGAGGTCGACTTCGCCCTTCACCCCAAAGCCTGAAACCAGCGTCCCCGTCCGAGCGTCGAGTGCGATCAGCCGGTTGTCGCCCGTCGCAATGAAGATGCGTGCATCATCCCCCTCGCGCCACCACGCGACGCCGCGATGCTGGAAGCCCTTGCTGGTCGGTCGGCCACGCTTCCATGTTTCCGGATCGAACAGCCAGAGCGTCTTTCCCGTCGCCGGATCAATGGCGGCGACCTGCGACATGGCCGTCGACGTGTAGAGGACGCCTTCCGCCATGATCGGCGTCGCCTGGAATTCGCCCGGCGCCAGTTTCATGTCCGGATTGTCGCGAATGACATTCGCATCCGGCGACTGCCATTCCCATGCTACTTTCAGGTCGCCCGCATTGGTGCGGTCGATCTGGTCCAGCGGGGAATACTTGGTCGAGGCGCTGTCGGCTCCGTAGGAGCGCCATTCGCCGGGTGGTGAAGTGGTCGTCATTCCAAGCTGCGCGCCTGTGGCGCAGCCAGCCAGTACAAAGCCGCTCGCGCCGCCAAGCAGGACAAACCGCCGGTTCACGCCCATGCCGATCTCCCGACTGCTAGCTGCAGTATGCGTCCAGCAGGCTCTTGATGAAAGTGAAGTCCGACCAGGACCGCGGCCGCCTCGGCCCGGCCGCCAGCGCCGCCGCCGGATCGAACGCAGCCTGGCGAACCGCAGTCAGTCCGCAGGAAGGAACGACATACATGCGCTGGTTCCCCGCGCCGCCGGCGACGACCATGTCCGCAGGAAGCTCCGTGCTGTGCCGTGTAAGATCGATACTGGCCGTCAAGACATCCGGCGCAGGCGTGGGTCGCGGCAGCCACCAGGATTCGCCATAGGCGGGATTGGCAGTCGTACCCATGAACAGCTGTTTGAAGGTTTCCGGATCGACCAGCTTCTCGCCCTTTGGTGTTACGCCGCCATGGCGAACAAACTCGCCGAACTTTGCCCATTCGCGTGCGGTGAACACCGAGCCTTGCGACAGGATCGGATCGCCCTCCGGCGTGGAACGCCAGTCGGCCCATTTCATGCCGATCGGATCGAGAATGCGCGTCTTGATGAAGTCACGCGACGACATCGGCGTGCCGCGCGCCTGCTGCTTGCGCTGGATCAGCTCGCCGAAGACCTGGAACGATTGCGGTCCATACTGGAATTTCTCCCCCGGCGCCGCGCTGAACGCCGTCTTCACGGCCTCCGCATAGCCCGGCGCCCGTCCCCCCGGCTGCCCCAGATTGCTGATGCCGCTTGTCAGCGACAGCAGCTGGCGGATCGTCACTGTCGCCTTGACCGGATCTGCCTGCCACTCGGTAATCGTAGCCGACACCTTTTCATCGAGCGTCAGAATGCCATCCTTGGCTGCGATCGCCGCCATGATGCCCGTGAAACTCTTGGTGCCAGACCAGATTTCGTGGCCCTTGTCCGGCCCGCCTTCGCCCGCATAGCCCTCGCACACCACGCGACCATTCTTCAGGACGTAAACGCTGACGCCCTGTTCGGACGAGGAGTAGGCGATGGCCTGCTGGCACCCAGCGGCGGCATTGAGGACGTCGCCAGCCGGTGTTGGAGGCGACGAAGTGCAGGCGCCGACCAGCGGAATGAGAAGAGCGGCGCAGACGAGTCTGAACGACATTCCGGAACTCCTTCGGTTTGGCCGCTAATCGATCGACCGGCCCTGGCGTTCTTCCGATCCGAAGGCGATCGCGAACGTCAGGCGGATCTCGCGCGGATCACCGTAGACCGAGCGCAGCGGGTCACGCAGTGAGATATAGGTTTCATCGAACAGGTTGCGGGCTTCGACCGCAAGGCGATATTGCCCGTTCTCGACGCCAATCGATGCGTTCCATAAATCGAGGTCGGCCATCTCAACCTGGTTGTTGATCTGCGTTGTGTTGGTGTAGCCGCCGCGCTGGCCCCGATAGGACGCCGACCCTACAAAGCGCCAGTTATCCATGATGGCTTTGCGATAGGTCATGGTGCCGGTGTAGGTCCATTCCGGCGACCCCTCCACCGTGCGCCCCGCATAGGGACCGGACTCGATGTCGCCTGTCAGGTAATTGACAGCGCCATTGTAGTCGAGGCGGCCCCAGCCTTCAGGCAGGAAGGCATTGCCGAAAACTTCGAGGTCAACGCCCGTGGTCTTGGCCTTGCCCGCATTGAAGCGCCAGTTTCGCGTGACCGCATTGAACGTGGAGTCGACCGTCACAAGCAGGTCGTCGAACTGGTTCTCGAACGCCGTGACAGTAAAGAAGGCGTCCCACAGCTCGAACTTTGCCCCAACCTCATAGGCCGTGTTCTTCTCCGGCGTGAAGGTTGGCTGGATCGCCGGATCGAGCACCGAGTTCGCATTGAATCCGCCCGCGCGATAGCCGATGCCGGCGGAAGCAAACACGCGCAGATTGTCCAGGACCTCGTACTTCAACGACACGGATGGCGCTGTCGTGTTGAACGTCTCGTCGAGTACGGCGCGGCTGCGCAGGCAGTCTGGCCGCTCTATCTGGGCGCGGATGGGGGCGGCATAGACGAGGACGCACGATGTTGGCCCGGTCGCAGGGCCGCGCAGGACCGTATAGGCGTCGGTCTTCTTCTCGGAATGGTTATAACGAACGGCGGCGTCGAGCGTCAGCGGATCCACGATTTGCCAGGTGGCCGAAGCAAAGGCGCCGGTCTGGAGCTCTTCCTCCTTGACGCCCTGCCCGACATTGGCTGTCGGGCTCGGCGCCGTGTTGGCCGCCGATGTGGTGCGGCCATCCAGCACGGTGGTGAACTCCGTCTGGCGGCCCTGGATGTTTGCGCCGACGATATAGGAAAGCGAATCCGTCAGATCGCTGGCAAAACGCACTTCCTGACTGGTCAGCTCCGTGTGATCGAAGAAGATGGTATCGCATGATCGCGTGGCGCAGGTTGCCAGCAGATTGGTCTGCGGCGGCGTCACATAGCCGGGTGCAGACCGGTCAGTGTCCGACGTGAAGTCGGTCGTACGTTCGCGATAGAGCGTGGTGGACTTGAGCTGGCCAAAGCCTGTGTCCCACTCGATCTGCCCATTGTAGTTGATGATCTCGCGGTCGCTGCTGTTCTTGCCGTTCATGCCATAGACGAAAGGTCCATCTACGTCCGGCGGCGGTACTTCTGCGGCAGGCGCGGTGGGGTCGTTCTTCTCGCCCACTTCACGGATCACGTTGGACGGCGAGGTCTCGTTGGAGCCTTCTGCAATCAGCAGCATGTTGAGCGTATCGAGCGGCTGCCATTCAAGAACGCCCTTGTAGCCCCAATAGTCCTCGATATCGCCCGCTTCTCCCGTCGAGGTGTTGTGGAAGAAGCCGTCGTTCTTTGTGGCCATCTGCACGCCGATACGTGCGCCAAGCGTGTCCGTGAACGGCATGTTGGCGATCGCATCCACGCCGACGCGCTGGATGTCCGGTGACCAGCTCGTGCGCACGCTCGCTCCGGGCTCGGCCTTCGGTCGCTGGCTGATGGCCTGCATGACGCCGCCGACCGCGTTTACGCCGTAGAGCGCGCCCTGCGGTCCACGGGTGACTTCCACCCGCGATACGTCGAACAGGTCCTGACGGGTGAAGGTGCGGCCGCCGATATTGCCGCCGGTGATCGATGCGCCATCGCGCAGCACGGCGATGGGCGAATCCACGCCTGCCACACGCGCGGTGCCCGCCCCGCCGCCCCGGATATTGTTCTCAGCGTTGATGTTGCCGGTGTCGACAAACGCGAGGCCGGGCAACAGGTAGGAGAGGTCGCGCACGTCCTTGATGCCGCCGGCGTCCTCAAGCTGCTGGGCGGACAGGCCCGTCACCGCTGCGGGCACGTCCTGCACCTCCTCCTCCACCAACCGCGCGGTCACGACGATGACATCGGGGGAGGAGGGGGAGGAGGAGGCGGGCGCGGGGGATTGCGCCGGGGAGGGCTGTGGGGTCTGGGCCGCCGCTGTGCCGGAGATGGCGGCGAGAATCGCGGCGTGCTGGATAATCTTCTTCATGGCTGCCTCCCGATGCCGGCAGGCGTCATGGCCCGTACGGTCGACAAATAGTCGACAATTTCGGGCGGCGTTTGTCAAGCGAAAGGTACTCGCCGGTAGCGTCAGCCGTTGGGTGTGTGTGGCAGGTTGGGGAGGATGCGGTCGCGGCTCAGGTCCACAATGGCGCGTGCGGCCCATTCGGCCCGCGCCGGATCCCGCGTCTCGATTGCCGAGAACATCACGACGTGAACTTCCCGGGAGCGGCGGGCAAACACATCTTCGGTCTGCATGAAACGGTGCTGCCACATGGCCAGGTTGCCGACATGCGTGAAGACTTCATACGTCTTCGCCGTAGTGCCCCATTTGCCGATATAGCGGCCAACCTCGAATGACTGGGACACGCGTTCCTGCATGGAGACGCCCGGACGCGCAACCTTGTCCAGAATCTTCTCGAACTCCTTTAGCCGCAGTATCTTCTCGGCTGGCATGGCTTGCGCCGCATGGCGCGCAACAACGCCGTAAAGCGCTTCAAGCATGTCGAATACATGCACGGTTGTTTCTTCCGACAGCTCGACGATCTGTGCGCCACGCCAGGGGTGCATCTCGACAAAGCCCTGCTTGGTGACGTGACGGAGCGCCTCGCGCACCGGCGACCGTGATACACCAAATCGCTCGGCAATCTCCTGCTCGCGTAGCCACGCGCCTGGCGCGTGCTTCAGCCCAATAATCTCACGGATCAACTTGTTGGCGATCTCCACGTCGAGCGGGAGATCAGGATCCAGCGGCTTCGCCGGCTTTCCTGTCGGGGTGTCAGCGCGCCGTCTGGCCATGGCGGGTCCTTCCGAATATTGTCGACAATGATGACACTTTGTGAGGTGTTGCGCTTGCAGGCAATGGGTCTCGCCCGTGCATGTGTGTTCCGCTCGTGTCGCTGCACCGAGGATTTGACGGGTTAGGCTGTCGCCTCAGCGGAGGAGGGGTAGCGCCTCTGGCGGGATCAGCAACTGGATGCTTTGGGCGACGCTGGGCTCCCGTTGGATGAGGCCGAGGCGTTCGAGCGTCGTAACCATCGGTGTTGTCATACCAACGCTAATCCGTCCCGGCCTGCACGAAGCTCCCGTGAGGGAGGCAAGAACAAACCGCAAGTGAAGCCGCCTAGCGAGTCGCCGACGAAGACGCTCGAACCGCATGAGAGAACCTTTTCAGGCCGCTGATCGGATCGGCCGGAAACAACATCTTGGTCCGTGCGCGCGCCGAAGGGCTGATACGTTGCACAGTGATATGTCCCGTGCGCGGCCTGGCAAAAAGCTGTCGCCAACTCCTGGTCTTATGATGGAGCCAGTGCAGTCACTCGATGCAAGGTCGTGGGGATCTGGCATTGCTGAGCGGACGCCAACCGCAGGCGACACTTATCGAGCAAAATTACGCGCGTTGGCGAAGCCCGTTGATGGCGAGATCCACCACGAAGTCGGCAGCTTCGATCGGGTTGGCGTCGGCAGGAACATGCCGGTGCAAGCCAAGAAAATAGCCGGCCGAGATTTCCGGCGCGAAGACCATGTCGAGTGGACGACACGTGCCATCGCGTACGCCATCGAGAAGGTTCTTTGTGCTGATACTGTTGAGCGCCTGCGCGCGACGGATGAGCGCGCGGCCTCTCGTTGCTGACATCTTGCTCAGACCGGGCTGCAATGACAGCGGCGGCGTTGCGCTCAGCTGCGCCTGGGCGTTGAGGTGAATGACAATCACGGCCCTTTCCAGCGGCGTGGTTCCCGTCTCCACGCCGGTCTCCATGATCAAGTCGTAGATGTCGAACGCGCGCGCGTAGCAGCGCTCGATCAGGTCGCCCTTGTCGCGGAAGTGGTGATAGACCGCGCCCTTGCTGGCGCCGATCGCGGCGCTCACATCGTCCAGCCTTACGCCATCCAGCCCCTTTGCGTTGAACAGGCGGGAGGCGGCGGAGATGATCTGGTCAGCTTTCTGTTCTGCGGCCTGCTGGCGATCGAAGGCATTGATCGTCTTGCTCATCAGGCGATCGAAGCGAACTCTGCAGGGATGCGAAAAGACAGGCCCGGGCGCCAGTCCATCGAGAAACATCGCGACGACAGTATTGGCGTAACGCTCGCGTGCGCGCTGGTCGTCGCGGCGGGAAAGCCAGGGCTTCGACACCAGCGTCCAGGAGAGGCAGTTCAGGATCAGGCGCGCCGCGCGATCCGTGTTGATCGCGCGAAACACGCCAGCTTTCTGTCCTGACTCAAGGATGCCGGACAGTGTGCGGACATGTGTCTCGGCGCGCTTGCTGATTTCGGCCTGCGGTGCTGCTGGGAGAAAGGCGAGGTCGTTCAGGACCGCCAACGCTGGCCTGTCATGCGCGAGCACGTCGCGGATCAGCGTTTCGAGTTTCGCGTCCGCGCTGGCGGTCGTTCCATCGCGCGCGGCATCGATATCGTCCTGCAGGCGCACGCATGAGCGCACATAGCACTGGAAGACCAGGTCGGCCGCGTCCGCGCAGTAATAGTACATCGCGCTGCGCGAGACGCCGATCCGCGCGCCGAGATCTGCAAGCGAGATGGAGGCGGCGCCGGACTGGTTGATCTGTTCGGCTGCTGCGTCGAGCAGGGCCGCATGCTGGGCCGGGCGCCTGACGGGCGGCCGTCCGCGACGCTGGGGTTTTCCCGCTGCAACTGCGTTGTCCATTCCCTCTCATCACCCACCTGCGCCATTTTTACAACAGCGCACCACACGCGCATACTCAATCGTCAAAGAATGTTGACTCCGGACGTCAGACGTCTCGTTATCGGCACATACGAGACCGTCAAATAATGTCGGCGTTGGAGGAAATTGAATGGTTTGCCTTACCGGAAGGACTTTCCGCGCGTGGACGCTGTGTGGCGCAGGAGCCGCCGCATTGCTGACGGCCAGCCCCGCGCTGGCGCAGGATCAGGACGCCGCGACACGCTCGGATGTCATCATCATCACCGCCCAGAAGCGCGCCGAGGACATCATTGATGTCGGCGCCACCGTGAACGCCATGGGCGCAGAAACACTGGAAGAACGCCGCATAGGGCAGGTGTCAGACTTCGTTAGTGAGCTTGCGAACGTCGATGTGAAAGAAAACAGCCCGGGCGTTCTACCCGTCATCACCATCCGGGGCATCGGCCTCAACGATTTCAGCGCGACCAACAATCCGTCCGCTGGCGTCTATGTCGACGAGGTCTATCTGAGCTCCCTCGCGCTGCTCAACGCAGACTTCTTCGACCTTGAGCGCGTTGAGGCGCTGCGCGGTCCACAGGGCACACTTTACGGTCGCAACTCCACGGCAGGCGCGATCAACATTATCTCGGCGCGGCCCAGCCTGTCAGGATTCTCGGGCAGGGTGGTAGCGGGCTATGGCAACTACTCCGCCGCCGATCTCGAGGGCATGGTCAACATGCCGCTCTCCGACAGTTTCGCCGTACGCTTCAGCGGCAAGTACATCGATCAGGGCGAAGGCTTCTTCTTTGACACCTCCGACAATGATGATGTCGGCACGCGCAACGTCTTGCTCGGCCGCGCGCAGGCATTGTGGCGTCCAACAGATTCGTTTGAGGCGCTGCTCAAGATCGAAGGCCAGAAAGTGCGCTCCGAAGTGGGCGCGGGCGAGTTCTTTGGCGCGCTGCCGAATGGAGGGGCCACATGCCCCGGCTCGCCGCAATGCTCCGATTTCCTCGGCTATTCGGATCCCGACAATGATCCGTTCCGCGGCGACTGGTCGGTAGATCCCAGCTATGATGTCGACCAGATGTCGGCGACGCTGCGCCTGGAGGCGGAGCTTGGCGACATGACGCTCACCTCGATCACCGGCTATGTCGACTTCGATCGCGCGTGGGGAGCGGATACCGATGGCACGCCTTTCCGCCAGACTGATTTCATCGAGACCGACGATATCCAGCAAGTCTCGCAGGAGGTGCGTCTGGCCGGCGGCGAGGAGAAGGGCTTGTCCTGGATACTCGGCGCCTTCTACTCGCATGATGACGTTGTCGGTCGCTATGACGGCAACCTGCAGGACCTGTTCAACACCACGCTGCTGACGACGTGGGACCAGACGACCGAGTCTGCCGCCGCATTCGGCAATGTGGAATATGCTCTGTCCGACACGCTGAGCGTGGTCGGGGGACTTCGCTATACGTGGGAAGAGAAGCGATACTCCGGCCGCGATATCGACCTCGTCAGCCTCGCGCCGGGCAGCGGCCTGACGCTCGCGCCTTTCGGCGCGCCGCCGATCACCATCGCGTCTGCGGACGGTACGCTCGATGACAAGAACTGGTCGTGGAAAGTGGGTATCAACTGGACGCCGGTTGACGATGCGCTGATCTACGCCAGCATTTCTCGAGGCGTGAAGAGCGGTGGCTTTTTCTCGGGCGTGGCGACCAACTCGGGCCAACTCGCGCCCTATCAGCCAGAAAGCCTGATCGCCTACGAGATCGGCGCAAAGCAACGAACCGATAGTTTCGACCTGAGCGGTTCGGCATTTTACTACGACTACCAGGACGTGCAGACTTTCATCCGCGACGAATCCGGCGGCTTGCCAATTCAGCGGCTGGGCAATGTGAATGAAGCGACGATTTATGGCGCTGATCTAACGGCCGGCTGGCATCCGGATATGGTTGAGGGACTGACGCTCACGGCGGCGCTTGGCCTCCTGAATACGGAGCTGGGAGAGTTCGTATCGTCTGGCGGTGTGGTTCCGGCCGGCAAGAAATTGCCAGACGCGCCGGAAATCAGCGGAACACTCGGCGCCTCCTATGAGCATGACGTTGCTGAGTCCCTGACGTTGCGGCTGCAGGGCGAGGGCAGGTACACGGATGACATGTTCAAGGACTCGCTCAACGACCAGCTGGTTGCGACTGACAGCTACTGGACGTTCAATGCGCGCGCCATTCTCGAACACCGTGATGGATGGGCATTCTCCGTCTGGGGGCGCAACATCACGGACGAGCGTTACGTAACCCAGGGCGTCAACAATCTCCCGCTGGGCTATGGCTTCCGTGTCTACGGTGTTCCGCGCACCTATGGCGTGACCCTTTCGCAGGACTTCTGATCATGACCGCTTCCTCCCCGATTGCCGGCCAGTGCTCGCCACGCTTTGCGAAAGTGCGCGAAGCCTTCACCGCCAATTTCTCCGAACTTGGAGACGTCGGCGCCTCCTTCGCGGTGGTCCGCAACAACGAAGTCGTGGTCAGCCTCTGGGGCGGCTATGCCGACGCGCAGAAGACACGGCCGTGGGCGGCGGACACGCTCACCAATGTCTGGTCAACGACCAAGGGGGTTGCGTCCATCTGCTTTGCCATGCTCGTGGATCGCGGCCTTGCCGACTACGACGAACCGGTCGCGAAACACTGGCCGGAGTTCGCCGCCAACGGAAAGCAGGACGTCACCATCGCGCAGCTGCTGTCTCACCAGGCCGGGCTCTGCGGCTTCGAGAAGCCGGTC
>CALRWU020000002.1:0-25847 GCA_943371945.1 Azorhizobium sp. AG788 | reverse complement strand
TTCAATACCTCTGACGGGTTTCGCTTCGAAGCTGAGGGCGAGCTTCGCCTGTGCAGCGGAACTGTCGGCGGCCATTGTGAGTTCCGAGGAGCAATCATTAGCAATTCTGTCGGCGATGCGATCGATGCAAGCGGCTGTCGTGTCGCCGGCCATATGCGGTTGATGCCTGAAGGCGAACATCGTTTCGAAAGCGATGGCAGGTTGGTGCTGTTTAATGCCGAAATTGGTGGCGACCTTGTTTGTGTTGGTGCTCGTCTGTCGAATTTGGGTGGGGCGGCGCTTGCAGCCAACGACGTCAAGATCGGCGGCGACGCGCTGTTTCACGCCGTGGGCGAGCTGCATTTTGACAGCAAAGGTCAGGTCTTGCTCGCCAATGCACAGATTTCCGGAATGCTCCTGTTTGAAGGTGGGCGACTGTCTTGCCCTGATGGCATCGCGCTTGATCTGGAGGCCGCGACTGTTGAGGGCGCTCTTAGGGCACACGACAACGAGATAGAGGGAAATGTGGCGCTCGCAGTCACGAGGATCGACGTTCTAGGAAGTTTCGCGCCATCAGCTTGGCGCGGAGCGGATCGAATAAGCCTGGATGAAATCAGCATTCGACAAATTCTGGTTGATCCAGACGATGGGGTTCCCTGGAAGCAGCGACGCGATTGGCTGCGACGGAATAGTTTTCGCGACAAGCGAATGCGCCTCATCGTCTCGCCTCATCCATGGCGAGAATTCGCAAGCGCATTTGCTCGCTCAGGTCGACATCTGGATGCCCGGCGCCTTCAGCGAGAAGGCTATAGAGAAGAAAATCGCGCGCGCCCGAAATGGCAGCAACCGTTTGTCTGGCTTTTCGCCGAGATCCCTTTCGGATTCGGCTTGTCGATTGTTCGAACGACCGCAACGGTGCTTGGCTTCTGGTGTGTTGGCACGCTGGGAGCGGAGGCTATGTATGCGCGCGGCGTTCTTGTGAACACGCAGCAGGCCAGTACTCCGTGCCGATCGGTTGTTCCCTCTCTTTATGCCTTGGACACCGCTATTCCGTTTTTGGATCTGCGTCAGGAGTCGCGGTGTGATCCCGATCGCATTGGGCAAAAAGGGCTCTACTCAGGAGTGACGTTTACCGTCTCTCTACCGTTAATCACTGAAACGAAAGCTGTACCCCCGACGATCTTGCAGCTGTTCGATGAAGTGACGCTCTGGCAATGGGCAAAGACGATCTATGCTCTCGTGGGATCGCTGGTGGTGGGTTTCGCGGCCGTCACCTATTCTGGCGTATTCAAGCCCAAGGAATAGATGCATGTGACCTGCCTCGGGATTGTCGTACCAATAGCGGCACATTGATGACCGGTGTCAAACTCTGTCTCGCCGGATTGATCCCGCCATCGCTTGCGTCATCGGAAGGGCGGGAAGTTGGCGCTCATTCACGATGTGCATCGACGAAATCTGAAGGGAGTTGATGGGGAGTGAAGTTCTCTTCAATCCATGCGGAACACTGGAGCGGTGGCCAGGTGCTCCGAACTCTGTAGGAACGCGGAAGGGTTGCTATTCGAATTTGGCGCTATGACTAGACCGATCTTGAAAACCTATCTCATCAGTGATCTCGCGCTCAGCCGCGAGGCGCTCGTGCGCCGCTGTGCGCAGATAACCCGTCACACCCACATGCACCCGCCCGAAGTCACCTTCGATATCGGCAAGACTCGTTTAATGCGAGCTTCGATGCGGATCGCACACTCGGGCCCTTGCACCGTGCCGTCGCCCGACGAGGCCCGGCACTTAGCGGCTCAGATTGACGCAGCGCACGGAATGGGTCTTGTGCATGGCGATATCCGACCAAAGAATCTGCTCACAACATCAGCGGGATGCCATCTTATCGATTGGGAGCCCAGCCTGTTTCAGCTGCTGAATGGTCGGCTCGCCGCAATGGTGACCCCACCAGCTCTTCATCCGGAAGATGCGAGGGCTCGCAATGTCACGCACCTCACCGACTTGTATGGCTTTGCCCTTCTGCTGTCTTCTGCTGGATCGTCTGAAAGGCTGGAAAGCATTCAGCAGGCTCAAGCGAAGCAGCCTTACCGGCCTGCCGGCTGGATGGCGGACCAGTTTGTCTTGGGCGGCCTCGGGCGAGGGAGTAGAGCGTGGAAGAATTAGAGGCTGGGCAGAAGCCCGATCTGGCGCAACGGCTTACGGCATGTTCGGAGGACACGGACGCGGATCTCGACTGGATCGATGAGCTACCTGGCGAAGACATTGTCCGCGCAATGCTGTCGGCTTCAGAGATGGATCCGAGCTTCAAGCTAGAGATGCATGTTTCCAATCCATTGGCCCGGCGGCTGCTGACGGTCTTTTCGCAAGCGCGCCAAGTTCTCACCGGCGCAGAATTCGATGCTGCTTGGGAGAGGCTTTCCTTCAGTATGGATGTCAGTGTCTGGGGAGGAGACCCCTTCCTGCCCGTGCTGTTGCCGAACGGCACACTCCTAGTACGTAACCATCACCGAGTAATCGGCATTGCCGACACGCCTTCTGCTGTCATTTATGGAAGCCGCGCCCGGCTGAAACGAGATGTTGGCCAAGTGCTGAAACAGGCCCGCAAGCGCGACCCGGCGGACAGCTTTCTGATCCACCGGTGCGAAAATGGCGCCGTGGTGCGCACTCGCAGGTTGCCCCGCAAGCTGTCAGAAACTGGCCAGTCGATTCTGTTCGTGAACCACGAGATCGCGCTCAAGCGCATGAAGGCGTTAACCGCCAACCTACTCGAGCCTGTCATGAGTAGCTCCCGCGCCGGACGTGCAGTCCTGCGCTTCTTCGGAGATCATGTCTTCGTCTACGCAACACACAGATTCGACGATGCGCTCGATGTGCTTCTTGAGGAGTTTGCTGAAGCTTATCTAACCAGCGAAGACGAGAATGAGCCGATCCAGGCGCAGATTACACCTGAGGCAACACGGCTCCTGGAGACGGTTTCCTCTCGCGTCCGGCCCATGCTGGAAAACGAGGAAAACCTCGGGGTTGAGAAACAGGATGTGATGTTCCACCACCTGAACAAGTCGATCACCGAACCCGGCTGGGGATCCTACACAGGCCGCAAGGTGGCCGACATGATGCGCCTGCCAGCTTTCTTTGCCGCTTCGGCTGACCGCCCGTCAGGCTATAACGACAGCTACACCAGCGATGCGTTCGACCTCCTGAAGAGCCGGGTCTGGCAACTTAGTCAGCGATACGGCCTCCAAGCTGCAGTCCTGTTCATCCCAGTGAACGCGCTCGCCCGATCATACAACGACCTCGGAGACGTATCGGCGGAACGGATCGAACGTGCTCTTGCGCCCTTGCTTGCCGCGCTGGGTACGAAGGCCCTCTACGCTCCGGCAAACGCCCTCTTGGAAGTGCAGCACCAGTCGCTGCGCGCATTCGAGGCGGCGGGTGAGTTGGGGAAGCTCAAGAACCGGGCCTGCGCAGCTGTTGAGACTGCGCTTGCTGCAGCTGGAGAGGGGTTAGCCGAGGACGAGGTCGAAGATGCGGCACGCGACGCCATTGGCTACGGGGAGGATTATGAGCTGGCCGTCATCCTGCTGCCCAGGAAGAAATCGTCGAAGGTCGATCTGCCAGCATGGGATCAAGAGGTAAGGTTACTGAGCGGCCGCATTGAAGGTGCAGTCAGCCTGCATTTCCCCCGCTTCGGTCTGCTACAGTCCTATGATCGTGGCGATGACGATTCTGGAAACGCCTTCCATTTCACGGTCGAAGCCGCGGACGGAGTCTCCTAGTACGTTACCGGATAAGGTCGCCAACGGTGCCGCCAGTCATCCGATAGGCGGTCTCTCGAACCGAGGGCGGGGTGTGTGCAGCAGGACCGTCGTGAACGAGTTCGTGCTGCCTGCCTGCCATGCGGCGTTCCACAAGCCGGTCTCTCGCCTGGGGCGTGTCAGGTTAGCATCGCAATTCAGAGTTTACCCAAAAAGCGGGCCCTGGGAGGAGCGGTGTTTGGCCTGCAACGACGGCACTATCATGTGGCAGTATCGCGCGATGACCGAGTGCCGTTCCAATTGTGGCTCTAGACTGACAGCACCGGCAATTTCATAGCGGCCCGCTTTAGTCTACGCTCCTGAAATGAGGCGCATCACCATTTTTGCCATGGCACTTCTCGCAGCTCCAGCGATCGCGCAGGGAAGCGCTTATGAGACCAGCGGCAGCTACGAAGTGAAGCAGACACTGGCCGGACCTGGCTGTCACTTTTTTCGACCCGTTTCGACCGAGCCGCATCCCGGACCTGTGATTTTGTGGGGCAATGCCACGAGCACCATGGTGGCCCGGTACGGGCCGATGCTGACGCAGTGGGCCAGCCACGGCTTCATCGTCGCCGCCTCCGTGAGCGGCAATGCGGGCTCTGGGCGTGACATGCTTGCCTGTCTTGATTTCCTTCAGAAGGAAAACGCTCGCGAGGGCAGCGTGTTCTACGGCGCAGTCGACCTCTCACGCGTCGGCGCTTCGGGTCATAGCCAGGGCGCCACCGGAGCAATAATGGCCGGGCGCGATCCGCGTATCAAGGCGACTGCGCCGATTGAGCCTGCCACACGCGCCGGATACTACGCGCCCGGCACGGAGAAAATGCAGCATGGCCCGATGCTCCTGCTGTCCGGCAGCGCCGACGCCATTACCGAGCCCCTCAGCAATCACAAGTTCGTCTTTGACGACGCAAACGTGCCTGTGGTTTGGGCCACGCTTCTTGGCGCCGGCCATAACGCTCCCGCTGTGCTGGACAGTGGCCCCTATCGGCCGGCGACCACAGCCTGGTTTCTCTGGCAACTCATGGGCGATCAAACGGCGGGCGCCTTGTTTACGGGTGCAGCGTGCGACTACTGCGTCGATCCGGATTGGCTCGTGAAGAGGAGAGGGGTGGAATGAGCACACAAGCCAAGACAAGCGAACAGCTGACGGCGCCGCTCCCTGCGTGATCGTCGCGACTACGCGCGCTTGGCTGCGAGCCAGGTTGGGATCCAACCACCAAGAGAGACGCAGAGTGTTGACCTTGCGGTAGAGCACAGCCTGCTTCTTTTGCCCCGATCGATCTCGGAATTTGCATCCGTACGTTGTTACCGCGCCGAAAGGCTTCCAAGCAGCACGGTGAAAGCCGCCTGCGCCTTTTTCAGCGTTGCTTTGGGTGAAGCGCTTTCACTTATCCAGACTGCGGCTTCGTCCAACGCCCCGTTCAAGAGACGCGCCAGCGCTTCGGGGTCAGCCGGATGTATCCGTCCGATCTTGATCAACTCGGCCAGCGCCTGGGTGAGGGGAGTGATGACGGAGACCTTGTCCAGCGCGCGCAGGCGATGCCCAAGCGCCGCTGGCGCGTCGCGGATCAGGATCTGCTGAATTTCGGGTTTGAGCGCTTGGGACAAATAGACGGAAAGTCCTGCCTGAAGGCCGATCCACGGGTCGGTGCTTCGCCCGAATGCAGCCTCCACTTCGGCAGTTATTTCACTGTCGATCTGGCAGACGACAGCTTCGAGTAGCCCGTCCTTGCCGCCGAAATGGTGATAAAGGGCGCCCCGCGTCAGGCCAGCTTCGGCACAGAGCGCATCCATGGGCGTAGCAGCGTATCCCGACTGAGCAAAACGCAGCCGTGCCGAGCGGACAAGCTGTTCAATGGTTTCCGCGCTCATCTGGCCACGGGTCCGTGGCGTGACCGCAGCAGCAGTCGTGCGCGTTCGGCGGGCTTTGATCATTGACATACGCAGCGTATCCTAATACGCATGTAACATACACGTCGTATGTTAATGCGCTTCTCTGAGTCAGGCCGGAATCCAGAATGAACGCGTTTCTCGCTGAGGTCGACACCTGGGGTGCCCTTCTGGTGGGTTTGCCCTTTCTCCTTTTGCCGATCGAGGTTTGGCGATTGTATCGTGCGCACCAGCTCAACCGTCGAACCTGGTTCGAGATCGCCGCCAACATAAGTCCACTTGTTCCGACGCTGTTGGCTGCCGGTGTCACGGCTGCTTACATCACGTGGATTTACGGGAATGCGGCCGCGCTCGCGCCCTGGTCCATGCCGGTCAACGGTTGGACGCTCGCTGCAGCGATACTGCTCGTGGACTTCTTCTACTATTGGGATCATCGGATTGGTCATCGCGTACGGATCGCCTGGGCGCTGTATCATTCGGTGCACCACAGTTCACCTCTGTTCAATCAGACTACCGCGGTGCGCATTTCCTTTCTCGATGGCTTCATTGTTCCCTGGTTCTACGTTCCGATCGTGCTCGCCGGCTTTCATCCGCTGCTAGTCGTTTCGGCGTTTGGCATCGTCCTCGCCTACCAGCAATGGATACACACCGAAACCATCACAAAGCTGGGCTGGTTCGATGCCGTTTTCAATTCGCCATCCAATCACCGCGTGCACCACGCGACCCAGCCTGAATACATCGACAAGAACTATGGTGGGATACTGATCATCTGGGACCGCCTGTTCGGCACCTACCAGAAAGAAGGCGAGGCGCCTGTCTATGGCCTCACACAGCAGATCAACAGCGCGAGTCCGCTTGACGTGCACTTTGCAGAAGCAAGGCGTTTTGCAGCTGGACTGAGTCGGCTGAAAACCTGGAGGGCCCGCATCGCCTACTTGCTCGAAGGCCCGGAGGTAAGGGTGCGAGACTAGTGCGGCGAGTCCAGAACGCTGCGTTCACTCGCAAAGTCACGCTTTCGCAGCGCCTGCCACACAGCTGTTCCTCCTACGAGCATCAGCCACACGTGCAAGACTGAGGTCGAGATCACGACGCTCACCAACGAAATCCCGAACATCTCGAGCGCGGGCAGCAGGACGATCACGCCAACCGGGATGGCCGCGAGTCCCAGCCAGCGGGGCAACCCACCGTGGCGCAGGATTAGTACGCCCATTGTGAGCGTCCATGCGCCCGCGAAGATGGCGACGCCAAGGTTTTCGCCGATCGCTCCGCCCCATGCGTTCACCGCCAGCTGTACCGCCTCGATGGCAGGGCGGTCCGCTCCCGGCGCGGCATGTGCGTCCGCAAGTGCGGAGGATGCCGTCAGCCAGCGGATGATGCCGATTGCACGCGCCAATGCTGAAGCACTCGCAAGCCCCACCGCGAGCGTCAGTGCAGGGTCGAACGCTCCAGCGCGACGCGCCGCCAGCCAGGCGATCGCGGTTCCCATGACCGCCCACATCACCGAGTAGAAGAGATAGACGCCGTATCCCAGACGTACGTCCTCAAGGTTCGCGGCTATCAGCGGCAACACCTGACCCGGTGGAAAATCGAGACTGGCAGGCCAGTCGATAGCGCCGCCCAGGATCACCATCGGGACGAAGATGAGAAAGGCCTGAACGAGGACAAGAAGTCCGACAAGGAACACA
Organism: Azorhizobium sp. AG788; assembly: GCA_943371945.1. GTDB lineage: Bacteria > Pseudomonadota > Alphaproteobacteria > Caulobacterales > Hyphomonadaceae > UBA7672. Next base: position 18,499 of record CALRWU020000002.1, on the reverse strand, counting down.
GACACGCGTTGGGACATGACGGGACCTTGGCTGGGCACTGGCAATGCGGGTGCCCTAGGGCGCCCGCAAAGGTTTGCCGTTCGCTTGTTTTTTCGGGCGGGTTTTGTCGTGCAACTCAGTCGGCGCTGGCGATTGCGATCCCCTGGCGCTTCGCGATCAGCTGGGTCATGGCATCCGCCACCGTCTCCCGTTGGCAGTCCGATTGCTCGCGGGGAGTGAGCGGCGAGTGGATTGCTACCTCTGCGCAAACCTTGCCTGCTGCGGCCTTGATGCGCGCCTCAGCGTCCTGATCGGCGACGGTCTCGATTGCGACCTGGACATAGGCCGTCTTGACGGGGGTCTGCGCGGAGGCGGTCGGCCAGAGAAAGACCAGTGCCGCTGCCGGGGCGAGCGCCAGCATGAGCGAGGCGGTAAACACTGCGGGGGATTTCGGGGAGATCGTGGTCATTTCAGACACCTTGGGTTGGCGGTTGCGCCGGCGGCTTCTTGTGTCCTCCGGCTTGACCCAACATCTAAGCTATCCGACGGTGCATATCGATCTGACGTAATTGGACTTGAGCATTTCATATATGGATAGCCACCCGTGCAAAACGTGGACTGGGCCAAGCTGCAATCCTTCGTCGCTGTCGCTGAGCACGGCTCGCTTTCGGCGGCCGGCCGGGCGACCGGCGCAAGCCAGCCGACCCTCAGTCGCCATATTGCTTCTCTTGAGGAAGAACTCGGCTTGCGACTGTTCGACCGAACATCGGAGGGCCTGGTTCTGACCACCGTCGGAGCCGAAATCTACAGCAGCGCAGAGGAGATGGGGCTCTCGGCAAACCAGATACTGCTGGTCGCGTCAGGGCGGTCTCAGGAGATCAGTGGCTCGGTGAGGATCAGTGCGAGCGACACAGTCGCTTGCTATACGCTGCCGCCGATGTTGACCGCGATGCGTCGTGCAGAACCACGCATCGCCATAGAACTTGTCGCCTCGAACGAAGAGAACAACCTGCTGAAACGGGAAGCCGACATTGCCGTCCGGATGTTTCGGCCGACGCAGAACGATGTCATCACCCGAAAAGTTGGCGAGCTGAAACTCGGCTTCTACGCCTCCGCCGATTATCTTGACGCGCGTGGACGTCCCAGGAGTCCCGAGGAATTCCTCGGGCATGATCTTGTTGGCTACGACCAGAATGACGGCCTGATCCGCGGCTTCAAGAAGGCAGGCCTTGATATTGGCCGGGATGCTTTCTCGGTCCGAACAGACGCGATGTTCGTGCACCTTGAGCTCGTAAAGGCGGGTTGGGGAATTGGCATCATCCATGTCGACATGGCTGCGGAAAACGTCACGCTGGAAGCGGTTCTACCCGAGCTGAACATACCGCCGCTTGAAATCTGGCTCACCGCACATGCCGAACTCAGGACCAGCCCCCGCATACGCCGCGTCTACGACTTCCTAGCGGATGCGCTCCAGCAGCGTTACGGGATCGACTGAGGGAATCGCACGCATGTGAGCGACAGACCCAGTTATTGGAGCGGGGCTGCCAGTCGTTCGAAAGGCGGTCGCTCGAACAGAGGGCAGGGCGTCTGTAGCAGAACAGCGGGGAGCGAGTTCGTGCTGCCTGCCTGCCATGCAGTGTTCTGCTAGCCGGTCTCTCGGATTGAGAGCAAGGCGTGGCAGACACGCACGAGATTGAATTTGATCCGAGCAACATGTTGCCATGGTCGCCGGTACAGTTTGGGCAAGTTACGAGTTCGCGAGAATCAAGGAGATTTGAGCGTAGGCGCCCGACTCCATGCTCCGCTTCTCAAAGAAAATTCACCGGAGCGAACCCGCCGCCCTCGGTACGGAAGTTTGTAGTCTGGCCCTGATAGAGGCGCGCCGCCGCGAGCAATAGTCGCCCTTGGTAGGTATAGAGACGAACGTCAATTTTTCTCGCGACTGCTGCATCGCCGATCTTCACCAGACGCTCACTAGGCGGAGCAATGTCCTGGGCGATGTACTCCGATCCCAGGATTTCCGACCAGACCGATTTCGTCAGCTTGTCCCCGCGATAAACCGCCTTGCCGCCGTGACCCGCTACTGGCTTGAAGAACAAGTGTTTGCGCGCAGACCAAAGTCGCTCGGCGTTGTCACGTGTGACGCGGATTGCCTTCGGGATCGACGCCAGCGTCTGGATGACTTCGGGCGCCACAGCCCAGTCGCGCAGTTGGTCCAGATCCGATAGCAGCGCCAGATTTCTTTTGTCGGCGTACAGGGCGTGCGTGTGCGGGTTGGGCGTCACGACAACAGCATTATCAAGATAGGCATCACGCAGGGCCCGGTGGCGCTCCTCGGAGAGTGCGAAGTCAACCAGACGGTTGTAGACCAGCTCGACGACCATCTCACCGGCGCGAAGCTCTCCACCAACGTAGGAAAGCTCTGCGGGATCGGTGATGATCGTCATGATCCCATGGGCTTCAAGCAGCTGCCGGGCCAGCAGAAACTCCGGATAGAGATACTGTCCCGCTGGCGCGTCGTCGATAATCGCGACGGTCTTCGGACGTCCTGTGCGACGCTGAAGGTGCCACTCGCTTTCAAGCATGGCGATGACGGCTTCATCGAACCCGCCCACGGTCATACCCTTCTTCAGCGGCTCGACCATGTCGCAGCAGGCCAGCTGAGCGCGAGCGCTGAACGCATTCAAGAAAGCGCCACCGGCATTCGTGTTGATTTCGATGAGACGAGGCGCATCTGAACCCAGGTGAAAATCGTATCCCATGAATGCGCCGGCGGGGCCGAAATCACGGCGCGCAGTATCAGGAGCCCATTTCAAGACTGCATCCACATAAGCGGGGAGGCGGGCAGTTGCCTCGATTGCATGCACGATGGCCAGCATCGCGTCCCGGTCCGCTTCGGGCAGGAACACCGGCACATTCGCGAACAGGTGAGGCCGGGTCACGATATGCGTTGTGTAGAAATCGGGAACGATCGCAGCTGCTTGCATCGCATTGGCCATCGCTTCGCGGTCGAGTGTGATGCAGAAGCAGCTGCGATTGAACTCATTCGCAAGTTCTCGCACGCGGCCGGTGGAGTTACCCGGCAGGCAGTCGCTGGATTGGCAGGGAATGGGCGGAACGGTGTCAGTCAAACTGCTGCTGCCCCCTTGCGGTGAATGACGCCTTCGAGATGGGTCGCCGCCGCAATCGTATTGGAGACCGTTCCAAACTTGCGGACGTTGGTGTGCAAGAGCGCAAGACGGTGATCGCTCTCGTCTGTATCAACGATCAACTCGTAGTCGATGCGATCGAATCCAGGGGGATTGTCGCGCCTAACCGCGTGCAGGTTGACCTCCACGCCTTTCAGCGAAAACTTGAGCATGGGGGTTACGCGCTCGATGCCCTTGATCATGCAGGCGGCTATGGCGGCCAGCAGGAGTTCTGCTGGATTGAAGGCGTCCGGACGTCCAGCGGTGTCGGTATCGAGAACAATCTCAGCCTGTTTAGTGCTGGCCAGACTGCCGTGCGCATCGATGCGACGAGCGGCAACGCGGTACTCAAGCGGAGTGGTCATCGCAACCTCGAGTACGTGAGAACGGCACCATATGCTTGGATCATGCGCTATGCTTGCGCCCAATGCCACCTTCCCGATTGCGTAGCGTCAGAGACCTTCCGTTTGATCCAGCACAAGATTCTGTCCAGCGCTTGTCGCGCATAGTATGCAGCCGCCCGCCCAAAGGTAGATCGAGCTCGCGCGCCACGATGTGCCTCAATTCAGGCGTTCTGCAATTGCCCACCAGTGGGCCCCAGGGAGAATAGCCATGATTTTGTCGAAACGTGCGGCGTTCGCAATCGCCGCGCTTGCCTTTTCTGTTGCAGGCTGCGCTCAGGGACCTGCACCCCAGCCCGCCATGAAGATGGCCAACGTGGATCACATGATGATGCAGTCGTGCATGTCCATGTCGCACGACGACATGATGAAGAGCTCTGGCTGCACCAGCATGATGAGCCGCATGAAAATGTCAGAAGCGGACATGACGGCAATGATGGCGTGTCACAAGATGCAGCATGCCGATATGATGAAAGACGATCGCTGCATGTCGATGATGAAAATGCATTCGGATATGATGGGCATGAAAATGCCAAGCTGAAGTGTTGACAACGCTGGTTCCCGAAGGCTGCGTTGTTGCTATGGCTTCAGAGTTCCACTCGCCTTCGCGGACATCTACACAGCGAATACTCTGGCGGCGAAGGCAGCGCGGGGGTTCAAGCCGCTTCGGTGGCACGGTCACATCGATCGTTAGGCTCGCATGATGGCAGGCATTCGCCCTAGGGGCGCCATTATGGCGCTAGCCTCGGCAGCTCTCTTCGGGGCCAGCACGCCGCTAGCCAAGGGGCTGCTCGGTTCTGCCAGTCCATGGCTTCTCGCTGGCATGCTGTATCTCGGGTCGGGCATCGGCCTTCTGCTGTTGACCGTGATGCGCGGAGACCAGTCCGCCACCGAAACGCCATTGCGTCGGAAGGACGTGCCGTGGCTTGCGGGTGCCGTGATCGCGGGCGGTATTGCAGGCCCATTGTTACTCATGCTCGGACTCACCTCGACGCCGGCTGCCTCCGCTTCTCTGCTGCTGAACCTCGAAGGTCTGGCGACGATGGCTATCGCCTGGATCGTCTTCCGCGAGAGCACGGGTCCGCGCGTCATTGTCGGTGCGTTCGCGATCCTCGCGGGCGCTATCGTGTTGTCGTGGCAGGGGAGTGACCTGACTTTTGAAACCGGCGGTGCATTCATTGCGGCGGCTTGTCTGTGCTGGGGCATCGATAACAACCTGACCCGGAAAATATCCGCGTCCGATCCCGTCCAGATAGCCATGATCAAGGGGCTAGTCGCCGGAGCCGTTAATCTGGGTTTGGCTCTCGCGTTCGGCGCTCAACTGCCGTCAGTCTGGACATCGCTGGCGGCGGGCGCGGTTGGGCTGCTCGGCTATGGCGTCAGCCTGGTCCTGTTTGTCCTGGCGCTTCGCAATCTTGGCACAGCCCGCACCGGCGCCTACTTCTCGGCGGCGCCGTTCATCGGTGCGACCATCGCTATGCTCTTCCTGTCCGAGCCGCTCACCTACCAGTTCATCGCCGCCGCCTTGTTGATGGGCTTAGGCGTCTACCTGCACCTGACCGAGCGCCACGAGCACGATCACACGCACGAAGCGTTGGAACACGAACACGCCCACACCCACGACGAGCACCACCAGCACGACCACAACCCCAATGACCCACCGGGCGTGCCTCACTCTCACTGGCACCAGCACGCGCCCCTGAAGCACAAACACCCGCATTTCCCGGATATTCATCACACGCACCGGCATGAGCGCTAACAGAACCGACCGCAGAGGGCGCATCCTCTGTGACGGTTTTTTGCAATCGACACACACAGCTTATCAGCCGCGGTGGGTACCGATGTGCTACCCGGCGGCCTAGCCGCTCGAAGTCAACGGCGCCGTCATCTCTGATGGTTTTGAAAGCTGCGGTAACGGGCGCTGATTGCGCCGCTTGAGACTGCAATTTCTTCGCCGACTACTTGCCAATTTGCGTTCCGCGAAGGCTCTGTGGAATTGGACGACTGCGACGGCTCTGGGACCGCGGGGGCCTATTTTTGGTCTGGGCGACGTGCGCCGTTCTGCTAGGTAGGCTCGTCCTTCGGCGTGGCCCCCAGCCGCAGCGAGTTCACGATCACCGATACCGACGACAGCGCCATGGCAAGTGCTGCGATCATTGGGGACAGCAGGTGGCCCGTGAGCGGGTAGAGGAGACCAGCGGCGACCGGGATGCCGAGAGCGTTGTAGCCGAATGCAAATACCAGGTTCTGCCGGATGTTCGCCATGGTGGCGCGCGACACAGCCCGGCCTTTCGCAACGCCGCTGAGATCGCCCCGAAGCAATGTGACGCCGGCGCTTTCGATAGCGACATCCGTTCCCGTGCCCATGGCAATTCCGACATCAGCCGCCGCAAGCGCGGGCGCGTCGTTGACGCCGTCTCCTGCCATCGCAACGATGCGGCCTTCTCGTTTGAGTCGCTCGACGATCCGCGATTTGTCTTCAGGCAGGACTTCTGCCTCAACATTCGTGATGCCCAGTGTCCGACCGACAGCCTCCGCCGTCGTGCGATTGTCTCCGGTCAACATGACCAATTCGATGCCCTGGCTGCGCAGCGCTTTGAGTGATTCAGGCGTCGTCGCCTTGATCCGGTCAGCAATGCCCAGAACGCCTACCAGTCCGCCCTCGATCGCAACAAAGATGGCCGTGACGCCATCCGCGCGCAGGCGTTCCGCTTCGGAGCGAAGAGATGATGTCGCGATGCCGAGTTCGTCCAGATAGCGTTCGGCGCCAAGCGCGACGCTCTTGCCGTCGACCTTGCCGATGACGCCCTTGCCTGTCGGCGAGTCGAACTCGGTCGGTTCGACCAGGGAGATGCCGCGTTCCTTAGCAGCTGCCACGACGGCAAGCGCCAGCGGATGCTCGCTGCGCTGCTCGAGACTTGCTGCTGCGCGCAGCAGGTCAGCTTCCACTATCCCCGCAACAGTCTTGATCGCAACGACGCCGGGCTTGCCTTCGGTCAGCGTGCCGGTCTTGTCGAGGACCAGCGTGTTGACCTTCTCGAAGCGTTCCAGCGCCTCGGCGTTGCGGATCAGGACGCCCTGACGTGCTGCCCGACCGACGCCCGCCATGATGGACATGGGCGTAGCAAGGCCAAGCGCACACGGACATGCGATGATCAGGACGGAGACGGCAGCGATCAGTCCATAGGTGAAAGAGGGCTGCGGCCCGAACACCCACCAGCCAATGAACGCAAGGACGGCGATAGCGATCACGGCCGGCACAAACCAGCCGGATACCTTGTCCGCGAGGCGCTGGATCGGTGCGCGGCTGCGCTGCGCGTCCGCGACCAGCTGAACGATCTGCGACAGCATCGTGTCGCGGCCTACGCGCTTGGCTTCGATGACGAGAGCGCCGGTCTGATTGAGGGTCCCGGCAATGACGGCGTCACCGACGCCCCGCGTGACGGGCATGGATTCGCCGGTCACCATGGACTCATCGACCGTCGAGCGCCCGTCGATGACAACGCCGTCGACCGGCGTCTTCTCGCCCGGACGGACACGCAACCGATCGCCGACCATGATTGCATCAAGCGGTACTTCCGCTTCTTCGCCATCACTGATGCGCCGTGCAGTTTTGGGAGCAAGGTCAAGCAGGGCGCGGATGGCCCAGCCCGTGCGCTCGCGGGCACCCAGCTCCAGAACCTGTCCGAGGAGCACAAGCACTGTGATGACGGCTGCCGCTTCAAAATAGACAGCGACATCACCGTGGGGGCCACGAAATTCTGGCGGAAAGGCCGACGGGAAGAGCAGGGCGACCACGCTGTAAGTCCATGCCACGCCCGTGCCGAGCGCAATCAGCGTGAACATGTTGAGGCTACGGTTGACGAGCGAAGCATAGCCCCGTTCGAAGAATGGCCAACCCGCCCAAAGGACTACCGGTGTCGCGAGGCCAAACTGGATCCACGCATTGATATTCGGAGGTACAAGAGCATCGACGTTGAATAAGTGACGGCCCATTTCCAGCACGAGAACTGGCAGTGCGAGCGCAAGACCCACCCAGAAGCGACGCGACATGTCGGCGAGCTCGGGGTTCGGCCCTGCTTCGGCCGTCGGCATCATCGGCTCAAGCGCCATTCCGCAGATCGGGCAGGAGCCCGGGCCATCCCGCACAATCTCCGGATGCATTGGGCAGGTCCATTTCGCGACGGCAGCAGCGGAGGCCACTGCGGGTTTTACGAAGGGCGCTTGTGCATGGTGATGATGCCGACCAGCATCCTGACCACCAGCTTCCGCAACCTTGGCACCATCCGCTGAGCAGCAGCTGTGCTCGGTCTTGGCTATGGGCTTCAGATATCGACCAGGCTCGGCCTGGAATTTCGTCTTGCAGCCCGCGCTGCAGAACAAGATCTCGTGGCCATCATGCATTGCACGATGGGGCGTGTCCGCCTTTACCGTCATGCCGCAGACCGGATCTTTCAGTACGGATCCTTCAGGGTGGGTCAGCGCCATGACGCCCTCCGGGCTTGCTTTGCTTATTCAGTGTATATACCCTGCGGGGGTATCAAGACAAGTACCCGGGAGGGGTATATATGGAAAGATCGGTCTCCGAGAAGGTTCTGAAGAATCTGAACCGGGTAGAAGGACAGGTTCGCGGCATCGCGAAAATGGTCGAGGAGGACCGCTATTGCATTGATGTCGTGACACAGATCGAGGCGGCCCGTGCTGCGCTGGCGCGCATAGAAAGCGATCTGTTGCGCCAACATCTCGGGCATTGCGTGCATCGCGCTATGAACTCGAAGAACGCTTCAGAACAGGAAAAGGTCATCGAGGAACTCGTCGGCGTCTTCCGGCGCTGAGGTCTTCCGAAAGCCCGGTATCAGGTGCCGGCAGTCGTTCGATAGGTGCTCTCTCGAACTGAGGGCAGGGAATGCGCAGGTGGGCCGCCAGGAGCGAGTTCGTGCTGCCTGCCTGGCATGCGGTGTTCCGCTAGGTGGTCTCTCGGGTTCGGGGCCGGGTGCTCGCAGTAGGACCGCAAGAGACGAGTTTTGGTCCGAGCGACAAGCTGATTGCCACGAACTCGTCTTGTGCGGTCCTGCATCAATGGACCGTGAATAGCCGAGCGCGGAGTTCGGAAGGTGCGTGGGCGCAGAAATTTCTCGGAAAGCGTGGCCCGGATCACGGCGCTGGGTCACTGGCCCTTCGGATGCAAGCCGAAGACGTCCCATCCAATTGCCCACACGCTTTCATATCAATGCTCACTGACCGGAATACCCCCCGTCTCCGGACAGTCGGACCAAACATTACCTACGACCGGACCGGGGCCCGAAGCGGACATTGCGTCCAAAGATGCCTGCGCTAGCTCTGGTGCGTGTCGACGTAACCGGCAGGAGCTCAGTCGTGTCACCTGACTTACAGGATCAGCCAGAACTTTTCCCGCCGAACGCGTTTGCTCGCGCCAGTTCGGCCGCGCGTTTGGGGGGGATGCCCAGTCCCGTAAGGCCGAGCACAAGCATATCTGCCAGCCGCTGGCCGACATCACGCGCGGGCGTCCGGCGATCAAGGGCGCTCATCATGAGGACCTGGCAGAGACCGAGCCAGTAGAGCACGCCAAGTCGCGTCGCCTCCGGCCGAACCAAGCCGCGCGCGGCTGCTGCATCGATGTCGGTGCGTAGTCCCTCGTTGAGTGGATGCTCGCGCATTGTGGGAGACCCCAAGCTGCGCAGCAACGCCATGCTTCGCTTGGGTTGTTTGATCGCGAATTCCAGGCCGACCCGCATGCCGCCCGCGATGCGCTCAACTGGATCGCTCACAGACCCATTTGCCTCGGCAACTAGATGCTCCAGTTCGGCTCTGACTTCGGTCGCGATCGCGACAGCGAAGTCCTGCTTGTCTGTAAAGTGGTTGAAAAAGCTGCCTTTCGCCACCCCGGCCGTGGCGACAACGTCATCAATGGGAATTGCATCTATCGGCCGATCAACAAGCAGGTCGAAGCCAGCGGAAATCAATGCCGCTCGCGTGCGAGCTGCGCGGGGAGAAAGGTCGGTTTGGCTGGCCATGCGATTTTTCTACTTGACTATACGGTCAAACGCAATCTAGTTGACCAAATAGTCACAAATAGATCCAGGAGCACCGGCGATGGCGGTCACCAAGATCGAAGACATCGCGCACGTGCGCTTCGCGGCTCCCAGTCTTTCGACGATGAGATCGTTTCTCCAAGATTTCGGAATGGCATGTTTCGAAGATCGCGGGCGGTTGTACGGGAAGGGCAGTGACGGTCGCCCTTTCGCACATGTCACGGAGCCCGGCGAAGCCAAATTCCTCGCGGTCGGCTTCCGCGCCGAAACAGTCAGTGATCTGGAGAAACTTGCAGCGCATGAAGGCGCCGTGATCGAAGACTCGACGGAACCAGGCGGAGGAAAAATCCTCCGTCTCACGGACCCTGATGGCTACGGCGTGGAGGTCGTTGCCGGACAGGCAAACGGAGAGGCGACGTGCGCCTTCCAGGATAGAGAGCGAAACACGACCATCGTCCGCCCGCGCCAGCGTTCGACCGTGCGGTTCGATCCCGGCCCAGCTCATGTCCACCGCATCGGCCATGCGGTGCTAAAGGTGCGAGACTTCCGCGTGTCGGAAAAATGGTACAAGGATCGCTTCGGCTTCCTGACGTCTGATGAGGTTGAGGCCGCGACCGATGTGCCTGTCGGCGCGTTCATGCGTTGCGACCGCGGTGAAAAGCTAGCCGACCATCACACGCTTTTTCTTGCGCAACTGCCGGGTAAGCTCGGCTTGCTGCATGCCGCATTCGAAGTTGCGAATCTCGACGATCTGATGCTCGGCCACCGGCATCTGAAGACGAGGAAGTGGAAACCGGCCTGGGGCGTGGGCCGCCACATCATGGGCAGTCAGATATTCGACTACTGGAAAGACCCGTTTGGCAACGAACTCGAACACTGGACCGATGGCGACCTCTTCACCGCCGCTGATCCCCCGCAGAAAATGCCAATGAGCGCGCTGCTCGCTGTGCAATGGGGCAGCCCCCATCCGATGTTTGCGGGGAAACGGCCACCCAGGCCCGCGCTCGTGTCATTTATTCTCGCCCTGAACCTGCGCCTGCAACGGCTTTTCAGCCGTCATTCAAAAGGACGGCCGGTATGAAGCTCGCAACATACACCACCAATGGGCAGACCCTGATCGGTATCGTAGTGGGCGAACAGATTGTCGATACGGGATTCGCAGGTGCGATGATCGACCTGATCCTCGATTGGGACACGCTCAGGCCCGACCTCGAGGGGCGGGCTGAAGCAGGCAGTGGTGTGCCGCTGTCCTCGGTGAAGCTTGAGGCGCCCATACAGCGCCCGGGAAAGATATTCGCCATCGGCCTCAACTACGCCGACCACATTGCGGAAAGTAAAGTTGAGACGCCGACCAATCAGGTCTGGTTCACGAAGGCGCAAACGTCCATTAACGCGCCATACGATCCACTTCTGATCGCCAGGGCCGGTCCATTCGTTGACTATGAGGTCGAACTGGTCGCTGTGATCGGTAAGGGCGGGCGCAACATCAGCAAAACGGACGCGCACAAGCACGTCTTTGGCTATTGCGTCGGCAATGACGTCACCGAACGCCTCTGGCAGCACCGCACGCCGCAATGGAGTCTCGGCAAGTCGTTCGACACGCACGCGCCTATCGGCCCATGGATAACCACTGTTGACGAGATCACTGATCCGCATGCGATGGGGCTACGTTGCTTCGTCAACGGCGAGAAACGGCAGGACTCCAACACGAAGCATCTTGTCTTCAATATCTGGGACCAGATTGAGCACCTGTCGCAGGCGATGACCTTGGAGCCAGGTGATCTCATCTTCACAGGAACGCCCGGCGGTATTGGTGCGGCGATGGATCCGCGCCAGTTCCTGAAACCTGGCGACATCGTACGTTGTGAGATCGACACGCTCGGCCAAATCGAGGGCGTCATGGCGGCGGAGGACTAAAGGTTGGTACACCCTCAAAAGACAAGAGTTGCAATTGTCGGCGGCGGGTATGGCGGTTACGCCCTCGCTATCCGCCTCGACGCCCATCTCGACGTAACCCTGATCGACGCGCGGGAGGCCTTCGTTCACAACGTGGCGGCGATCAGAGCAATCGTCGATCCCGCGCTGACTCGACAGATCGTAATTCCTTACGACCGGCTGCTTAAGCGGGGCCGTTTCGTGTGCGGCCGGGTCATCGAGATTGACGCCAGTGGTGTTCGTCTCGCCAACGGAGCCGCAATCGAGGCGGACATAGTCGTCGTTGCTACCGGGTCGCACTATGCAGCGCCGTTCAAGCCGCAAGGGGACAGCGCGGCCGAATTTTCCGTGCGGTTGGCGGAGGTCGCTGCGCAGGTCAGAGAAGCCGATCGCGTTGCGATCGTGGGTGCGGGCGCGGTTGGCGTCGAGCTCGCCGGTGAGATCAAGGCTGTGTTCAAGGACAAGCCGGTGGCGTTGGTCTCATCGGCTGACCGACTTTTCCCGGGGTATCCTGCCAAGCTGCATGGTGAGATCGTACGGCGGCTCAAAGCGCTGGGCGTGGAACTTCATCTTGGTGATGGAGCGATGAGGCTCGATGCAACGGACAATCCTTGGTTCGGCGAGTTAAGATTGGAAAGCGGCGCGCGCCTGTCTGGGCTGATATTTCCAGCGATTGGCGCGCGTATCGCCGAAAGCCCGGTGCACAGTTTGCCTGGCGTAGAGCGGCGCAGAAACGGACGGGTGGGCGTGGACGGCTGGTTGCGTCCATCGCGTTTACCTAACGTATTTGCCCTCGGCGACATCGCAGACACGGGTGACGGCATGACAGTCGTGGGCACAATGCGACAGGCCCCGTGGTTGGTGAAGACCTTGCGTGAGATCGCATCTGGAAAGAACGTTGAGCAGCTAAAACCTTACGCGCCCTGGCCGACCCCTCCCTTCCTACTGCCGCTCGGGCCCAGGCGCGGTGTCAGCGTCTTGCCGTTCGGCAAATCGGGCCTGGTGGTCGGTGACGGCATCACCTCTTCGATCAAAGGCAAGACTCTCTTCATCCCGCGCTACCACAAGGAGTTTGGGCGGCCATAACTGGGCGATGACCCGCAGCAACGCAGCGCCGTCTCTGAATGGCAGCTTTGTTTCGACGTAGCCGGATCGCCACATTACCGATTGCGACGACCGCAGGGAGTGGCTGAGTTTCGAACTGGCATGAAGCTGAACGGACGGATCACTGCGCGCCAGCCCGTGGGTCGCTATCCGCTGATCTCAGGGGCTGGGCGGGATAGAGCGTCAGCTCACGCGGCCCAGCGCGATCGATATGTCCCGGTGTCGGGCCCGTGTGATGCGGTAGCGGGCAAAAACCACCATCGATGCGATCGCCACGATTGCGGGGAGCGGTCCCCAGATCAGCACAAGCTGGGACTGGGCGCTTCCGGGTAGGACCGCAACGTCGTCCGGGGTCATCCCCTTTGGGAAGCTGATCAGGTCGAGGGCAAAGCCTGCCATCATGACGCCTATGCTTCGCCCGGCATTGTTCGCAAGTCCGAGGCCGGCAAAGTAGAGCCCTTCCCGGCGGTTCTTGAAGAGCAGCTCATGTTCGTCGGCTGCATCAGCCATCATTGAGGGATAGACCACCGACACGAAGCCGATGCCGACGCCGGCGGTGAATGAGTTGATCTGCATGGGCAGCACGGCGTCATCGCCCAGCGGCAGGTATAGGCCTGCCAACTGGAGGCCTTGCAGGACCAGCCAGTTCGCGATTAGCAGCCCGAAGCCCACCAGGACGACGTTCTTCTTCTCGATACGTTTCTGGAGCATGGGTGCGACCATGCCGCCCAGAAGGGTGCCGGCCAGAAATGCGTAGGTCACAAACTGAATGGTCTCACTTTTCATACGCCAGACAAAAATGAACGAGTAGCTGTTGAGGCTGGCGTTGACGCCGAGGGCTCCATAGAAGAGCACTGCGGCGATGAACAGAAACCGGAATGACCGGTTGCGGAAGATTTCAACAATTCCGCCTGGCAGCCGCTTCCACATCGGAGAAGGGCTCGGCTCGGGCTGGGGCAGTCCAGCTGCGAATTTTTGGATGCCGAGGCAGCAGAACGTCATGCTGACGAACAGAAATCCTGCAACGGACCATCCAAATCCGGGATAGCTCGCCGGTTTCAGGAGGCCGCCATCGGCGAAGTAGACCGAGTAGCCGACGGCGGTGATCGCAACCGAGACCATGAGACCTGTGATGACGCGATACATCACCAGACCTGTCCGCGACGCGTAACCTGTTTCCAGCTCTGCGCCCAGTGTCAGGAACGGAACGTTGAAAAGGGACATCGCCCCCCGCGCCGACACCGTCATCACGGTCAACCACCCCAACAGGGCGAGTTCGCTCAGCCCCTGCGGCGGAGAGAAAAGCAGGCCCATCGAGACCGCGACAAGGGGCACCGCCGCGATCATGGGCGGCAGTCGCCGACCCAGGCGGGATTTGAGATTGTCGGACCAGGAGCCGATGAAGGGGTCAACGAGCGCGTCGAAGACAAGGCCGACAGCGAGCGCGATGCCGACGAGCGAAGGTGACAGTCCAAGTACTGCTGAGTAGTAGAAGAAACTGAAGCCGATTGCTGTGTCGAACCCGCCATTCTGGACAGCGCCTCCCAGTCCATAGGCAAGCTTGACGAGCTGGGGCGTTTTCTTCTGACCGGCTGCGATTGCCATGTCATCCTTGCTTGGCTCGGGCAGCATCCAATATCCTTTCGATCGGGCATGCACGTTCGGAGCGTTCAGGGGTGCGAGAGCGGACAGGCGCGTCGTCGTTTGCGTTCACGGCCTTCAAGTGATTGCCAGCGCCGCGGTGTCTTTCCGCGGGCCATTATGGATCTGCGAGGAACTCCTGAACCGCTGCGAGGTAGTCTGAGAAATTTTCCCTTCGGACATTGTGACCGGCGCCCCTGATCTGGATGGTACGCAGATGGGGGTTCAGGGTTGTCGCCTCGTTTGCAATCGTGGGCGTTACAAGGCTGCCTCTGGCGGCTTCCCCATAGATGAGGAGAGTGGGCGCGCAGCTGCGGGATAGCGTCTGCTGCCAGGTTTGCGTGTACCGCGGATACGCCGCGGGATCGAACTGCTTCTTTGATGCTGACCAGGCTGGAAACTCGTCTTCATGCCAGAGTGGCGAGCTGGCTTTGCCTTTCGTTGTGATCTCTGCATCGGACATGGCCTGAAACGCGGCGACTTGTTCGCGTAGGGCCAGCAGGCGCTTCTCACGTGTCGCTTCGTCGGCGAGAGGCAGAAGCGGGGGATCCTCAAGGATAAGTCTTGAAATGCTATCCGGGATGAGTCCCGCGCAGGTCGCGGCGGCTCGTGCGCCAACGGAATGTCCCATGAGGATAACGTTGTTCAGTTCGAGCTTACCTATCGCCTCAGCGATATCCCGCCCGGGATCATGGTCGTCGCCATCAGAAATGCGTGAGCTTCGGCCGTGGCCGCGTGCATCGAGCATTATGATGTCAAAACTAGCGGCCAGCGCAGTTGCAACCCTGAACCAGCACAGCCCGTTGTCAGTGAGCCCATGCGCCAGCACAAGCGGGCGGGCGTGCACGCCGGTCCGGTGGTAGGCTAGGCTCCCTTGCGCGATCGCAACCGTTCCTGACCGCCAGGCGGACCCGGGCGATGGCGTTTGGTGTGACACCACGCCTTTCACCATGCGTAGGCTTCGGGTGCGGGGCCGCAAGCAGGAAAAATCGCATCGATGCGCGCCAGTGTCTCCGTGTCGATGCGTACTTCGCGCGCCCGCAGTAGGTCCGAAAACTGAGCACGTGATCCTGGGCCAATGATCGCGGAGGTCACGCCCTCCCGCTGAAGGAGCCAGCCTATCGCGACCACGGAGGGAGACTCGCCGATTTCCTCGCAAAGGTGCGTGAAGTGTCCGAGCTGCGCCTCGCGCGCCTTCGCTGCAGCTTTGATGTGGTCGGACCGGCGGCGGCCTGCCGCATCGTTGCTTGGACCGGCGAGCAGGCCTCCGGCGAGGGGGCTCCACGCGATCATGCCGACGCCATACGCGCGGCAGGCAGGTATGACCTCCAGCTCCGCTCTTCGCTCGATCAAGTTGTAGAGGCTCTGTTCCGCGACGAGGCCAAGATTGTGCCTTGCCCTGGCCGTTTCACTCAACTGGGCGATCTTCCAGCCTGGGAAGTTACTGGAACCGACATAGGTGATTTTCCCCTGGGCGATCAGCCGCTCCATCGCCTGCCAGATCTCTTCCGGCGGGGCGGTCCGATCAATATGGTGCATCTGATAGAGATCGATGTGATCGACATTCAATCGCCTGAGACTGGCGTCGCACGCCATCTGGATGTGGCGGGCCGACAGGCCTCGATCGTTCACCTCCTCCGACATGGGTTCGTAGACTTTCGTCGCGAGGACGATTTTCCCGCGCCTTGTCCTGTCTTGACCGAGCCATCTGCCGATGATGGATTCTGACGCGCCAAGCCCGCTTGCCCCGCCATACTGGTTCGCCGTGTCAATGAAATTGACGCCGTGCTCGAGCGCGTCGTTCAAGATCAGGGATGCTTCGGCTTCTGGCGTTCTGGGACCAAAGTTCATCGTGCCCAGACAGAGAGAACTCACCTTGAGAGCTGATTTTCCCAACTGACGATATGTCATTGTTCTGGATTCGGCAGGGCGTGTCAGGGCGCGCGCAGCGTTGTCCCGGTCTCCAGCACTTGACTAGAGTCGGCGACACAGAGGTGGGCGAGCCGCTGGGCGCGGTCTGAGAGTTTCTTGAAGTCGTTGTAGGCAATTCCAGGGACGATAGGCTCTCGAAACCAGGGTGCATAGAACTCCAGGTTCGGGATCGATCGAACTTCATCCGAGATGTTGGGTGTTCCCCCGTGCCAGGCGCGGACATCGCGGATCATCACGGCTCCTGCCGGGGCGGGACAGACGGTGCTGAGGCGCATCCATTCGGGCTCGTTCGCCAAGGTGGGTATTGGAGTGCGGGAGTTCTGCGTGCCGGGGATCTGCCGGGTCGGGCCATTAAGGCGCGTGACGTCCTGAGGCAGGAAGTTGACGGCCACATACGGACACGGCAGGTCGCGGATCGACAGCTGCCCGCGAGGATCGAAGAACGAGCTGAAGCGAGTGGTGGAGTTGTCTACCCAGTCGCGAATGTCGGAATGGAGCGGCTGGTAGCCTATGGCGCCCGGCAGGCAGAAATCGCCGCTTGCGGATCTGAGGACGTAATCGGGCGAACCGAAAATTGCGGCGACCGTGTCGGTGACCGCCTCAATCTCGAGAAGCATCTGCCACTCGGGACGGTGCAACTGGCTCCGTGTAAGGCTGGACCCTCCGAATGAGTAGCGGTGCGAGCCTCGGTTGCCATTGCGATCGCGATCGAGCTTAAGGATCTGGCTGACGACCTCGTCACATCCTTGTTTGAGGATTTCTGTTTGTTCGTCGTTCAGAACTCCTGCGATGACAACAAAACCGTCTCTACGAAACAGTTCAACCGCATGGCTGATGTCGGACCTCTCAAGAATGTCCAGTCCCTTGATTCCGTTGTTGGCCTCAAGATGCTGGCGCAGCGCCCGGACGTCAGGATCATTCTTCCATTCCATCCCGCCGTCAGTCTGAGTCTCGCTGTCAGCCTTGGTGCGCATGGCGTCTCCAAACATTGTGACGTCTCTCGATGCAGCAGATGCTGCCATCTTATTGGACAAATCGTCAATAGCCGTTCGGGCCCGTCCAGGTCCAAGGCGCGGCAGGGTTGGCGTCCAAGGGCGGGTGGCTGGGGCGTGGAACGCGTTCGGGTGCGGACATCCCCTCGTTCTTCGATGTCAGTGTCGACAAATGGGCGAGCTCCCGCCTGATCAGCGGGGCAGGCGCGACCGGCAACTTTCGAGCGACCCTGCCAGTCGTAGCAATGCCGGAAGGGCGTGAAGTCGCGGGCCCATAGTTGCCGTTCGCCATCTACGGATCAGGCTACGGTTGGTCCGCAGTCCAGCCGGCTTCGCTGGAGCAACACTATGGCCGCTTCCAAGCGACTCTGCCGGATCACCACGGACCGCGCAGGACAACCTCGCACGAGGTTCTGCCTGGAGCAGACGAAGGACCTCATCCTGCCTCAGTGGCGCTGACACCCGACATCACGCTCTACGGATTGTCCTTCAGGAACTGGATCACTACCGCCGCCAGCTCCTCTCCCTTGTCTTCTTGCAGGAAGTGGCCGGCGCCCTTGATGGTGATGTGTTTCTGGTCCTTCGCCCCTGGAACTAGTTCGAGGAATTTCTTGTCCTGTCCCCGAGTCACTGGGTCCCCGTCTGAGAACGCCGTGAGGAAGGGCTTACGCCAGGTCTTGAATACCTCCCAGGCGCGCTGATTGGCGGGAACCGCGGGATCCTCCGGCGTGACCGGAACGAGAGCCGGCATGATCAGTGGTCCGGCCTTGTAGCTCTTGTCTGGAAAGGGCGCATCGTATGCCGCAACGACATCGGGCCCTTGCTGTCGACCGACCATCTGACCGACCGGCATGTCGCCCGATGCCCGAAAGCCAGCCGCCATCCGGTTCCAGCCCTCAAATCCCGGCCCCATACTCACGCCTTCTGGCAGCGCGCCATTGGCTAGCAGTATGCGCGCAAAACGATCAGGGTTCTCTGCGGCCACCCGCAGGCCGATCAGGCTGCCCCAGTCCTGGCACACCAGGGTGATGTTCTTGAGGTCGAGCTCACGGATCAGTTCGCTGATCGCATCGACATGAAACTTGTAGCTGTGCGCATCCATTGCAGCCGGCTTGTCTGACCGGCCGAAGCCGATCAGGTCGGGCGCGATCACCCGATGCCCGGCTCCAGCCACAGGGGGGATCATCTTGCGGTAGAGATAGCCCCAGGTCGGCTCGCCATGCAGCATCAGCACGGGCGCGGCGTCGCGCGGACCCTCGTCGACATAGTGCATC
>CALRWU020000001.1:0-26838 GCA_943371945.1 Azorhizobium sp. AG788 | reverse complement strand
ATTTCAGCAACAGCTCACGAAAGTGCGGCTGTTCGGCGGCGGTCTTCCGAAGGTTCGCGGCCGCCATCTTCCATGCGATGCCACCCGTCTGACACATGGCTTCGCTGTAGGACGTATCCGATCCGAGAACTACCGATACGCCGGCGACGCCCTCGGCGCCGATCAAACCGATTTCGAGGTGATAGCCATCGGAAAGAACCGCGAGCGCCGAGATGAACCCTGTCTCCGGGAAGAAGACGTCTTCAATGTTGTCACCGGCGCGATGAAGCGGTTGGCCCAGCTGCAAAGTGACTTGGGTGAGCATCGGCGCCACAGCCGCGAACTCGGGTGGCGCCAACGCGGCAAGCAACCTGTTCCGGATATTGGGCTGTGTGGGTCTGGCCATCAAGGCTCCGCTGTGGAGGCGGGAGCGCACGCATCTCTCAGGCAGCCACGCGCCTAAGAGGAGCGACCGATGCTGGAGTAACGCACGAAACGCGAAAAAAGGCCACGCCAGTTATCTCGCTCGCCAAATAACGTATGCGTTCAACGCGTTCATCCAGCCTCGCTGGCGTGCGGCGCGTGTCGATGGGGCCTGCGCGGTGGCGCGCAGAGTGTGTGTTGTGTTCCGTCCGTCCAATGATGATGCGTACCGGACTGTTGTGGACAAGGAAGAGCGTAGGCCCGGGCAAAGATGCCGCGCCTTCCGAGTCGGTTGCCGTACCGACTTATCGGCGTGCGCCGTTCACGATGTGCCTTCCCTCGTACGAGATGCGGTGAATTTGAAGGTGTCCTTGATGCTCAACACATTCAGCAAGCTTTCCATGTGGGTCATCATCGGCAGCGCCTTGCTTGTGCTGGGCGCCGCCGCGTTGATCTAGCGAGCAGGCCTCAGGCGCGTCGCACAACGCCGATGATCAGCAGGAGCACGACGGCTCCGATGGTCGCGTAGGAAATGGAGGTGACAAGCGGGCTGCCGAGCGTGAAGGCGATGCCCGTTTGCGGCAGCAGCCAGCCCGCGAGGAACGCGCCGACAATACCAACGACGATGTTTCCGATGAGGCCGAAGCCGAAGCCTTTCACGATGAGGCCGGCCAGAAACCCCGCGACGCCGCCAACGATCAGCCAGATGATAATCGATTCAGTCGACATGCCGTCTCTCGCATTTGGATTGAGTGAGGACGCCAGTTCATCCGGCTCACCACGCGCAATGAGAACGAAGGCTCGACGCGATAGTTCCATCCAAGCCGAATCCAGCGCGGCGTGACACTGCAGTGCGAAAATTGCTGCCGTTCACAGCCCCTGGAACGGCAGCAATTCGCGGGAAGAGTGGCGTGATCGGCTGCTCCACCACACACATACGGTAGCATGTGGCTGTCGCCTCAAGCGTACGGCGCCGGACAAGGCTGCCGGTTGTTCTCGAATTTGTGCAGGATTTCAGGTGTGCGGGCGCAGGCGGCGGCTCAGGCCGCCATCACGCGCTCGACCTCGTCGACCAGTTCGCGGAGGTGGAAGGGCTTGGAGAGCACCTTGGCGCCTGCCGGCTGGGGGCCGCCTGCCGACAGCGCAACGCCAGCAAAGCCCGTGATGAAGACGATCTTCATGGCGGGGTCGAGTTCGGAGCCGCGGCGCGCCAGTTCGATGCCGTCGAGGCCGGGCATGACGATGTCGGTGAGCAGGAGATCGAACACTTCGCGTTCGAGCGCTTTCAGGGCCGAACGCCCCTCGTCGAAATCCTTCACGACGTGACCCGCGCGCTTGAGCGCGTTCACGAGAAAGCCGCGAAGGCTGTCATCGTCCTCGGCGAGAAGAATCTTGGCCATGATGTCCGGACTTCCAACCCAGCGCTGTATGGTACGATTCATGAGCTGTCGTGGTAAAGCAGGAATGAACAGTTCCGCTTGACCCAGCGCGTGGCTCCTAAAATATGGACGGAATGTTTCCCGGTTTGATGATCTTTGCGGATCCGGGGTCGTCAGACCCCGAATCCCGTTCCACCAGGGGCGGCGGCCCGGCGGAGCGGACCGGCTTCTCGTTTTCCATCGACGAGCCCGTTTCCGTGATGTCGCCGGTGGTTTTCGCCTCCCCCCACTCCGGACGCCTGTATCCCAAGGGTTTTCTGGAGACCTGCAAGGCGTCGATGATGGAACTGCGTCGGATCGAGGACGCCTATGTCGACCGCCTGCTCGCCGATGTGCACCTCGCGGGCGCCCCGGTGATTTGCGGACTTGTGGCGCGGGGGTTTGTTGATCTCAACCGTGCCGAGTCCGAAATGGACCCGCATATGTTCGAGGACCCCTCGCCCAGCTGGTTTTCGCAGCGCTCGCCCCGGGTCGAGGCCGGTCTGGGATGTATCCCCCGCCTCGCTTTCAATGGGGCCGCCATCTATCACCGGAAGTTGCCACGGGCCGAGGCGGACCACCGGCTGGATCAGGTCTACCGCCCTTACCACCGCGCCCTGGAAGCCCTGCTGCGACGGGCGCAGGCCATGTTCGGACAGGGCTGGCTGATTGATTGCCACTCCATGCCGGCGGAAACCGAGGCCAATGCCCGCTCGCCGGACATCGTGATTGGGGACAGGTTCGGGGCCTCCTGCGCCCCTGGGCTGGTCGATCTGGTCGAGGGCCTGTTCCGCGCGCGCGGCTACACGACGGCCCGGAATTCTCCCTATGCCGGGGGTTTCGCGACCCTGGCGCATGGCCAGCCTTCGCTGGGGCGGCACGCCATGCAGATCGAGGTGCGGCGCCGGCTTTATCTCGACGAGGCGAACGTGGAGTTGCACGACGGTTTCAACGCACTGCGCCGGCATATGGGCGAAATTGCCAATGAAATCTGCGCTTTCACGTGCATGGAGGCTGACCTGACGGATGACCAGGAAAACAAAAAGGCCGCGCTGGATGCCAGCGCGGCCAAAGGTTTAGGGAGGAAACGCCCATAAGGGCAGCGGCTCCGAAGAGCCACGAGTTGAATTTACGCTGCACTGCAAAAACCTCAAGCCGAAATCTCGCAGCTGCGGCGAATTTCCGCATTTTGGCTTTAAAACGCCAGTTCTGGTGAGTTCCAAGGCGCCCCTGTCCGGTTATTGCGCAGGTTGTTTCTGCTGCATTGCACAATAGTCACAAAATGTCGGTAAGGGGTGAGCGGTTTGGGTTCACCCAACACGTGTGGCGCCCGGCTTGCTGCTCAACCGCTCGACGGTCCCTGAATGGTACGGGGCCAGCGTAGCGGGAGTATGAGTTATGGCCACGGATGTGGATATCTATGTCGGCAAGCGTCTTCGCCGCCGTCGTCGTCTTCTGGGCCTGACCCAGCAGGATCTGGCCAGCCAGGTCGGCGTGCGGTTCCAGCAGATCCAGAAGTACGAGTGTGGCGCGAACCGCATCACGGCGAGCCGGCTCTTCAGCCTTGGCACCGCCCTGAACGTGAACATCAATTATTTCTTCGACGGCCTCGCGGCGGACGGAAAACAGGCTCCGGCCAACGACCAGAACGACCGCCTCTCCGGCGACATTCTTTCGCAGAAAGAGACGCTGGAACTGGTCCGCGCCTACTACCGCCTGTCGGAACGCCCCCGCCGCCGCCTCCTCGACCTGGCCAAGGCGCTGGAAGGCGATCCTTCCGACACGATGGTGTCGTAAGACCTGAACTGACCCCGTGCGCAGTCTTCGCCCGACCGGAAAAATTCCCGGCCGGGCGCAAGCTGCGATGGTGGACTAACGCTTGCCGGAGTTGAGCGCCGAAGGCAAAGGTCCGGCATGGACCTCGCCCAACTCCTCCTGCCGACGGCCCGGCTGATGGCCGATGCGGCGCGCACCGCCGCCCTTCCCCATTTTCGATCCGCCGCGAACGCCGCCGAGAACAAGGCAAGCGTCGGCTATGATCCCGTCACCGAAGCCGACCGCGCCGCCGAACGTGCGATGCGCGAGGTGCTAGCGCAGCACCGCCCCGACGATGGAATCGAGGGTGAAGAATATGGCGCATCGGCCGGGACATCCGGCGTCACCTGGTATCTCGATCCCATCGACGGCACGCGCGCCTTCGTGGCCGGGCTCACCTCATGGACGACGCTGATCGGCGCCGTCGCCGGCGACAGACCCATCCTTGGCATCATCGACCAGCCCTGGATCGACGAGCGGTATATCGGGCTGACGGACGCCGAGAAATCCTCCTGGCTGGAAGGGCGTGGCGCGCGGATCGCGTTGAAGACGCGCGACTGCCCGAAGCTGACAGATGCGATCCTGTCGACAACCGACCCGTTTATCCTCACGCCACCCGAACGCGGCGCTTTCGAGCATATCCGGGCGACAGCGCGGCTCACGCGCTATGGCCTCGACGCCTATGCCTATGCGCGGCTGGCCGCCGGCACGATCGACATGGTGACCGAGACAGGCCTGAAGGCGCACGACGTTGCGGCGCTCATCCCGGTGATCGAGGGCGCGGGCGGCATCGTCACCGACTGGCGTGGAAATGCGCCCCAGCTCGGCGGGCAGATTGTGGCTTCGGCCAATCGCGCTATTCTCGATGAGGCCCTGATCTCGCTTCGCCGTTCAGCGCTCTGACAACAGGATTGCCCGGATGACCCCTCTTCTTCTCAACGCAGCGCGCGCCTTTGCGATGGTGGGCTTTGCCGATGGCAAGCTGGCGCCGGCCGAGGCGCAGCGCTTTGCCCACATGGCCTCGCACGACCCGGCTCTCTCGCATGCGGGCCATGCCGATATCGCCGATGCCTGGACGGAGGCCGCTCACGAGGTGCACACGGCGCAGAGCTTTGGAACGGCCCTGATCGCGATCCGGACAGAGATAACCGAGGCGGCCGACAAGGCCGTGATCATGCGGGTCGCACAGGCGGCGGTCGTGGCTGATGGGAAGCTCGAGGCGCAGGAAAACCAGGCGATCTTCTCTCTGGCCGAGGCGCTTGGGCTGGACCCCAAGGCCTACTGAGCTCTCTGAAAGACAAACACCTGGTTAGATAGAGAACGCGGGAACCGTCCCCCACCCCACGCGTAAACAGCTTCGGGTTGGTGTGGAGGGGATCATGAGACCGCGCGCCGGAACACATCCCGTTACGCTGGAGCCGCCCACGGTCGCGGAGATTCTGGCTATTGCCCGTCAGCATGACGAGCGGCTCAAGGACCTGCAGCAGGACCTGTTTCGCGCCGAAACGAAGCTGCGCGTCGAGCGCACGCTGAAATGGCCGATCCGGGCGGGCTGGGTCGCGATCGGCGCGGGAGGACTCGCGATAGCGCAGAACGAGGCGATCCGGGCGTGGGTCTATGGGTTCTTTGCCGATCTGTTTTCAAACACCCGTACGACCGGACTGGCGACACTGTTCACGCTGCTGGGGGTTGGACTGGCGCTGTTCGGCATCGGCTGGCTGGTGCGGAAATGGATTTCCGGACCAACGCCTGAGCAGAAGGCCAAGAAATTGATGGAGCAATTCGCGCGCGCTGATGGTGTGGCGGCTTACGTGTTCTCCGCGCATGACACGCCAGAGGACGAGGCGGCGACGGTCGACGCGCTCGTGCGGCCCGAGAACAAGCAGATGCGCCAGCGTCGCATGACGAGTTCACATCGCCTGCTGACAGCTTCGCTGACGCGCCTTCTGAACCAGTCTGCGGATGCTGCCGAGAAATCGCGCCTGCGCCAGTTGAACTGACCCGTCAGACGCCCGCTGTTGAGCAGAGCTCGTCGAACGCTGTCCAGAAAACGGCGCGTCGTTCATCTGTCTCCATGAAGATTTCATGGCTGGCGCCCTGCACCGGCAGGTGACGCGCGGCGGGCAGTTTCGCAGCCAGCTTCGCGCCTGCCGTTGGGTCGACGATGGCGTCTTCAGTGGCGGTCGCGACCAGCATCGGCGTTGAGGCCAGGCGATCGAGCGCGCCGGGGCGGAAGAAGCCTGCACAGACATCGAGGGCCGCGACGACCCAGCCGATGGTGGGCTGGCCCAGCGCGAGACGCGGCTCAGCGGTGACGAGGCGGCGGTAGAGGCCCCAGCGTTCAAAATCGTGCGTGAAGGGATTGCCTTCGAACTTTTCTTCCTTGGGCTCGGGCTGGGCCGGAAACGTACCGAAGCCGATGGCGTTGGCGGAGCGGGCATAGACCTGCAGAGGCGGCGGGACCGGGATACCCCACATGGGCGCGGAGAAGGCTGCGAGCCTTGCCTCGACCCTTCCCGTGCGAAGGGCCTCCATGGAGATCGCGCTGCCCATGGAGTGGGCCACGATGATGCGCGTCTTCGGCGCGCGGTCGGCGATGACGGCCAGGCCGCGCACCATCGCCTCGACATAGGTGTTGAAATTTGTGACGTGCCCGCGGATCGGATTCTTCAACGGACGATCCGAGAGCCCCTGCCCCGGCCAGTCGAAGCAGACGACGGCAAAGCCCTTGTCCTGAAGGACGCGCTGAACTTCGAAGTACTTTTCGATGGATTCGGTGCGGCCCGGGCAGACGACAGCCAGTGCGCGGGCATTTTCCTTGGGCGCGAAGAGCATGCGCACGCGCGCGCCGCCCTCGCCCTCCACCCAGATGACTTCAGCGCCCGCCGGAGGCGGATTGCCCGGCACAAGAACCCAATCCACTTTCGGGTCCTTGTGCTGGCCCGCCCCGGGCTGAGCGCCGTCGGCCATTGGTCTACTTGAGTTTCGAGAACAGCGACTGGAGCTTCATGGCGACGCCCATGTCGCCGGCGACTTTCAGCTTGCCCTGCATGAAGGCCATGGTCGGGTCGAGCGCGCCCTGCGCCAGTTTCTGGAAATCGTCGAAGGAGACCGAGACAGTAGCGTCAGCGGCGCCATCTTCGTTCGTCGCCTTGCCAGCCGCGCCGTCGATGAAGAGTTTGCCGACCGAGCCGAAATCAAACTTCACCTTGTTGGTGAAGCCGGTGCCTCCGGCGAGCGCTTCCTGAACCTTCGAAGTGAGGGCGGCGAGATCCATGTGACAGCTCCTGTCGATTTGCCCGGTCGATTTACCTGACGGCGTCTGGGCGTGTTTGTCGCGCAGCCGGGGGCCAAGCGCAACCCATGCCGCGACACCAGAGAGAATGTAGCAATTCCACTCGCGGTCCGTCCCCTGCCTCGCTAGGGTTTCATGTAGGGAGACGCCATGAGCTGGAAAAGCCACATTGAAGAATTGAGAGCCCGCGAGCGGCTCGCCGAACAGATGGGCGGCGAGGAGCGCGTGGCGCGACAGCGATCTCAGGGCAAGCTGACGGTGCGTGAACGCGTGGCGTTGCTGGCGGACCCGGGGAGCTTTCACGAGGTCGGCAAGATCGCGGGCAAGGCCGGCTATGGGCCCGACGACGAGATCACGGAATTCCTGCCGGCCACGATGGTGTTCGGGCGGGCCACGCTGGACGGACGGCCGGCAGTGATTCTTGCCGATGACTTCACGGTGCGGGGCGGCGCATCGGATGCGTCGATCGCCGGCAAGATGCTGATGGCCGAACAGATGGCGCACGAGTACGGCATGCCGATCGTGCGGATGGTCGATGGCACCGGCGGCGGTGGCTCGGTGAAATCGATGGAGCAGAATCCGCGCACCTACATCCCGACCACGCCGGCCTGGGAATGGCTGGTCGCGAACATGGCGCGGGCGCCGGTGGTGTCGCTGGCGCTGGGGCCGTGTGCGGGGCTCGGCGCGGGGCGCGTGGCGACGAGCCATTTCTCGGTGATGGTGAAAGGGCTCTCGCAGGTGTTTGTGGCGGGACCGCCGGTGGCGAAAGCAATTGGGGAGAATGTCGACAAGGAGGGACTGGGCGGCTGGGAGATCAACGGCCGGAATGGCGTCGTCGACAACGTCGTGAACTCGGAGCATGAGGCGTTCGAACATGCGCGGCGCTTCCTGTCATACCTGCCCGCCAATGTCGAAGAGCTGCCGCCGGTGCTGCCGAGCGAGGACGATCCCAATCGCAAGGAAGACTTCCTGATCGACATCGTGCCGAAGGACGGCAAGACGCCCTACATGCCGCGCAAGATCATCGAAGCGGTTTGCGACAAGGGATCTTTCTTCGAGATCGGGTCGCTGTGGGGCCGTCAGGTTGTGACGGGACTGGCGCGGATTGACGGACATCCGGTGGCGATCCTGGCGGGCGATCCGTTCTTCCTGGATGGCGCGTGGACGGCGGATGCGTGCGACAAGGTTGTGCGGCATTTCGATCTGGCGGACACCTTCCACCTGCCGATCATTCACTTTGTCGATTGTCCGGGATTTGCGGTCGGCGCGAAGCACGAGCGGGCCGGCGTGACGCGAAGGGGCGTGCGCGCGATGGCGGCGGTTTACCAGGTGCAGACGCCGATCCTGCCGGTGGTGATCCGCAAGGCTTATGGGCTGGCCGGGTCTGCGATGTTCAATCCGACGCGGACGCGCTGGCGTTATTGCTGGCCGTCGGGCGACTGGGGGTCTCTGCCGATGGCGGGGGGAATCGAGGCGGCTTACAAACGGCAGCTGGAAGGTTCGGCGGATCCGGAAGCGGAGCTGAAGGAGCTTTATCGCAAGTTCGAAGCGATGCGATCTCCGTTCCGGACGGCGGAAGCTTTCATCGCCGAGGAGATCATCGATCCGCGCGATACGCGTCCGCTGGTCGTGGATTTCGTGAAGCATGCCTATCGGGTGCTGAAGACGGGCGCGCGCGCGAACGGCATGCGACCGTGATCCCTGCGGCTGTGGCCGGGGTTGAGTTTGCTTCGGGGGCCTGAGTTAGGTCAGGCTGATTTCAGGCGCGATCTCACCACCGTGTCCCCCGCGAAGGCGGGGGCCTGGTCAGCGCGCGGCTTGCGTCACGCGATTTGGTCCCCCGGACCAAATCGCGCCTGCGGCGCCGCTCCTCATCCACGCATACGCGGGGAACGCGGGGCTGAAGCTCTGCTTCCTGATCATCAAGGGAGTCATGCTCGGGCTTGTCCCGAGCATCCTGGTTTTGGGTCGCGTGGGAATTCGGCGTTGTTCCCTGCGTGGAGGCAACCGGGATTCTCGGGATGCTCGCTGCGCGCTTACCCGAGAATGACAGTTGAGAGTGTCGTGCTTCTTTCTGGATTGGGTCGTTCGGCGTCGGGAGGTGATCGTCTTCCGCCTCATCCGTGTGCCAATCACGGGTGTGGCGGTTGATGGTCGGCCCGAAGAGCCAAGCGACGTTGGACACGAGCCAGCAGAACGCGCGCAGCATGGCCTCCAGCAAGGGCTGGCGGCTTGATGGGATCGCAACTCCGTATGTGCGCGTTTGCGTTCGTGTCATGCGGACAAATATACGGCCGCTGGAACGGGGGTAGGACGGCGCGGCGCAGGTTTTTATTTTTGCAGTTCTGCCGTCCTACAGTTTTTTGCGGCAAGCGCCTGAAACTGCTCGCGAAGTTTTTTCGCTATCCGCCGAATTTGTACACGACTTCCGCAAATGGTGTGCGCTCAGAACGGGTCCTTGAGGATGTCCTGCCATTCGGGGTGCTTGCGCAGGGTGGCGTTGGTGAAGGGGCAGAGCGGGATCACTTTCAGGCCGCGGGCGCGAACGTCCATCACCATGTATTCGACCAACGCCTTGCCGACGCCCATGCCGCCGAGTTCGTCGGGCACGCCGGTGTGGTCGATGATGAGAATCTTCTCGCCGGCTTTCGAATAGGTCATCTCGGCTTCGGGCTTGCCCGCGACGTGGGCGACATAGCGGCCGCCACTGCCCGTCTCTTCGCGCGTGATCGCGACGGTGACCTTGGGAACTTCGACCATGGGAGCGCTCCTAACTGAACGCCAAGGTGGGGTCAGTCGAACAGCGAGTCCACCAGGTCCTGGGCTGCTGATTGCTGGAGCATCGGCGCGCCCTTGCCGCCGTTGATGACGCCGCCGAGGCGGGCAATGTCGGCAAAAATGGCGGGGGCTTCGTTGGCGATGAGTTCCGGCACCAGGCTGGAGGCGAGCCGCCGCTGAACAGCTGCAATGCGCGATTCGAGTTCGTTGCGAACGGCGCAGAATTGCGCTTTCACATCGGGCTGGGCGACCAGCCAGCCGGCGATGGCAAGGCCGCGCTCGGCGAATCCCGTGCGGGCAAAATGGGTGGGGTAGCCGACCGGGCGCCAGTCGAGCACGCATTCGGCCATGTCGGGCATGTCGGCCAGCGTTCCGATCAGCATGGCTACTTCGTTGTATTGATTGAGATAGTCGGTCGCCAACCCGGTGACAGGATTGATGTTGGCTGCGCGCAGCCGGTCTGGGTTCTGGAAAGCTGCCGGGGGCATGCGCGAACGGGCCATGAATCAAGAGTTGGAATGACCCTGCGATGGGAGGATTTACGGGCGCTTAAGCGGCAGCGTAAGCAGGCGCATGCGTGATTTTCTCTTCTTCCCGCTGGCGGCGGCGCTGGCCAGCACTTTCATCTTCGTGGCGGTCAATCCGTTCGCGGCGCGGTTGCCGACCGGCGCGGTGAGCGGCGGGGGGCGAAATGCGCTCGACGTCACCGTGCAGGGGGACGAGTTGAACCGGTTCGTGCTCGGCGAGCTATCCGGTTTGGATATCGACCTGATGCACCCCGACGGCGGCAAGGCATTCCTGCGTATCGACCGGCAGTCCACCGCCCAGTACGAAGACCCGCGCCTGGGGCCGCATCTGGTTCTTGCGGAAGACCTTGAGTTCGCACTGGAGTCGCGGCCGATCGAGGTGGTGATCGAGGCGCGCTCGGTGGGCGATTTTCCGGCGAGCCAGTTCGAGGCGAACTATTTCGCCAAGACCGAAAGCGAGAGCGGATGGCAGAGCTTCACGCTGACGCGGGAGTTCCAGCCCTACACCCTCACCTTCTACACGCCGAAGCGCGGGCGTGAGGAAGGCTACGACTTTGTCGGCATTCGCCCCGTCGCGCCCGACAAGCACCGCGTGATGGACGTACGCTCTGTCGAGATCCGCTCCGTCGGCAAGAAGGGCACGCCGCCGCTGACGCAGCAGAACGGGATCGTGCCTTAAAAGCCAGGGTCAGCTGAGGAGCGCGCGATGAGCCACGAGATCATCTTCCACAATTATCCGAGCTCGCCGTTCAGCGAGAAGGTGCGCGTGGCGTTCGGCATCAAGGGCCTGTGCTGGCGCTCCGTCGTCCAGCCGGTGATCATGCCGAAGCCCGACCTGATCCCCCTGACGGGCGGGTATCGCAAGATCCCGGTGATGCAGATCGGCGCCGATGTTTATTGCGACAGCCAGATTATCCTGCGCGAGCTCGATCGGCGCTTTCCGACGCCATCGCTCGCGCCGCAAAACAAGGGCGCCGGCTATGCGCTGGGCTTCTGGGCGGATCGTCAGATTTTTCAGGCGGCGGTGGCGATCATCTTCGGTGAACTCGGCGACATGGTTCCTGACGCGTTCAAGAAGGACCGCGCGGCTATGAGTGGCGGCGGCTTTGATTCAGCCGCCCTGAAGGCCGCGGCGCCGATGATGCGCGATGCTTATCGGGCGCACACGGCGTTTCTTGAGGATCAGCTAAGCGACGGCCGCGCCTTCTGGGGCGGCGACAAGGCTGGGCTCGCCGACATCCATTCTTTCATGAATCCGTGGTTCATCGCCAACGCCCTGCCCCATCGCGCGGCCGAGACGCTGAGCGAATTCCCGAACGTCCAGGCATGGTTCGACCGCGTGAAGGCGATCGGCCACGGGACGTCGACGGACATGACGCCGAAGGAGGCTCTGGACGTGGCGAAGGCTGCGACCAGCGATGCAACCGAAGCGGCTGACCCGCACGATCCCAATGCGCGCAAGCCGGGGGATCGCGTCGTGGTATCGGCGGAGGACTATGGGCGCGATCCCCTCGCAGGCACGCTGGTGTTCGCCAACGCGCACGAGATTGCGATCCGTCGCGAGGCGCCGGAGGTGGGCGAGGTGGTGGTGCATGTGCCGCGCGCGGGGTTCAGGGTGATGAGCGCTTAAGCTCACTACACGGCAGGTTCATGTGCGCTCTTACAACTCTTGTAGACGTTCTCCGCGCCCTTAGACCTGCGCAAGAATTCGATGGCAATGCGGATATGTACGTGTGGGCTGGGCCCACCCCAGATTGCGTCGACGCACCTGAGATAGAGATAGCCGCAAGGATCGGCGTTGGAGCGCCCAACGCTGCGGAGCTGGTCAATATCGAACGCGCAGATGCGGAGGTCTGGCTAAGCTTGTTCGCCCGCATTTCGCTGTGCCATGGCATTGAAGCGTTAGAACGTGACGATCTGCAGACAACAATCATGGCTGGGTTTGACGCCCTCGGCCCTGACGCTCGCTTCTACTCCAACGGATCGTGGACGCTCTCAGTTGGTAGAGGCCTGCCTGAGATCGTCCGTTCAAGCACTGTGCGACTCAGACGCGGACGCGATCATCACTATTCGTGGCAGCAAGATTGTCTTTCGCGGATGCCCCAAGCAATCACAGACGGCGGAATCATTGCCGTGGGCT
This sequence comes from Azorhizobium sp. AG788, assembly GCA_943371945.1. Classification (GTDB taxonomy): domain Bacteria; phylum Pseudomonadota; class Alphaproteobacteria; order Caulobacterales; family Hyphomonadaceae; genus UBA7672. The sequence goes on along the minus strand of CALRWU020000001.1, from coordinate 14,463 downwards.
CTACTCAGTCTTTCCTATTTTGGGTCAGCGAAGACGATTGAGCGGCGAGCCACCAGCCCGAACGTTGAACCGCCCCCCTCACCCTGCCCTCTCCCGACAAGGGGGCGAGGGGTTAGCGTTGCGAGGTTGGTGACGACAACGATCAGCCGTTGAAGCCGCGGATCGCGTCGATGACCTGCTCCTGATCGGCGAGCGACAGGTAGGGGTGCATCGGCAGGGACATGACGCGGTTGCGGATGTCTTCGGTAACGGGAAGGCCGTTCGGCGCTTTGGGGTAGACCGCGTAGACGTCCTGCATGTGGATCGGGATCGGATAATAGATCGCGGTGGGGACGCCCTTGGTCTTCAGGTGGGCGATGAGACCATCGCGATTGTCGTGCTCGATCGTGTACTGCGCCCAGTTGGAGAAGCCGCCGGCGATGACGGTCGGCACACGGCGGACGTGTTTGGCGAGGCCTTCATTGTAGCGCTGCGCAATCGCATCGCGCTTCTGAAGCTCGTCGGGATAGATTTTCAGCTTCTCGGACAGGATCGCCGCCTGCATCGCATCGAGGCGGGAGTTCACGCCGATGCGCATGTTGAGATAGCGCGGGTCGTTGTCGTATTTCTTCGCGGCCATGTCTTCGGCGCTGGCCTTGCCGTGGATGCGGATCGAGTCGACGAGACCGGCGAGCGAGTCGTCGTTGGTCAGCACCGCGCCGCCATCGCCATAGCAACCCAGGGGCTTGGCAGGGAAGAAGGAGGCGGTTGCAGCATCGACCCATTCGAGCGGCTGGCGGCCATTGAGCGTGCAACCGAAGCCCTGCGCCTGGTCGGCGATGAGTTTGAGGCCGTGTTTCTTCGCAATGGCGGAGATGGCGGGATAGTCGGCCGGCTGGCCGAACAGGTCGACGGCGATGATGGCGCGTGGCTTGAGCTTGCCGTCCTTCTTCACTGACTCGATTGCCGCCTCGAGGCTGGCGGGGTCCATGTTGTAGGTGTCGGGCAGGACATCGACGAAGACAGGGCTCGCGCCAACCAGTGGGGCGACTTCGGCGCTGGCGACGAAGGTGAAGCTGGGCACGAAGACAGCGTCGCCCGGGCCGATATTCCAGGCGCGCAACGGGATCAGCAGCGCGTCGGTTCCATTGGCGCAGGCGAGCGCGTGCTTCGCGCCGGCAAAGGCCGCGAGCGATTTTTCGAAGTTCGTGACCTCTGGGCCCATGATGAAGCCGCAGGTGTTGAGGACGCGGGCGATCGCGGCTTCAATCTGCGGGCGGATCTGGTCACGCTGGGCGGCGAGGTCGATGAAGTTCATGGGTATGCACTCACGCTTACTTTCGGGAGGCGGCAGGAATGCCTGCGTCGCATTTTGGGGGCAAATCACCTTGCGCAGCAATCTGTAACGTAGGGCCCGCAAAAGCGCGGCTGGCCGTCGCAGGCCTCCAGCGCGCGCAGGTTATTCGCGTTGTGCCGGGGGGTGGGGCGTGCGATTATCCCAGCTCATCGATCTCTTCCGAATCGGATTTCTGGCTTCGGCGGCGTCTTTGCCGGGACGACATGTCCTTCAGCCTGAAAGGCTTGCCCGCTTGGCCAAATCCCCTCGTACCTCGAAACCAAAGAAGAGCCCGGTCGCGGACGAGCCCGAGATTGAAGCGGCCAAGCCCGCTGCGAAGACCGCGACCAAGGCCGCCGCAATGCCGGATCGCGAACTGGCGGCGCGACTGCCGACGATGACGGACTATCAGCTGCGCGCCTATCACATGTCGACGGAACGTATCTCTCGCGACACCGCGCACCCCAAGAGCCCCGCGGCCAAGGCCGCCCTGCCCCTCGTCGAGAAAGAAATCAGCCGGCGCGCGACGTCGCCGGGCGTCTTGCCGACACCGCCGCGTGTAGGCGTCGCCAGGCCCAAGAGCGACATTCGCAAGGGCGGCCGGGATCGCGACTGACGGTGCGCGCCGTTAGGCGTCCTGCGGACGGACGTTCCAGGCGAGAACGCTGACGTCCTGCCCTTTCACTTCGATCACGCCCCAGGCGCCAGTCTTGAGCTTTGGGTCCTTCAGCTTGGCGTCGTGATGGCGAACGCCGGCGGCGGCAAGCGCGAAGCGGGCAATGCCATTTGAAGTGACGATCAGGTGGTCGCCCGGTTGGTCGCGGAGCTCGGCGAAGGTCTCCTGCCAGTTGCCGATCAGCGCATCGGGATCGACGCGCCAGCCGGGCGGCGGCAGGGAGTCGCGCTCCCAGGCATCGAGCGCGGGCTGTCCGATGCGTGCGACGACTTCGTCCTCGGGACGGTTCTCGTCAGGGCCGTAGTCGATCTCGCGCAGGAATAGATCCGTGGTCAGCTCGGGCGGAGTGGCCTGAACGGCGAGGATGGCTGCAGCCGTCTCGCGTGTGCGCTTGAGGGGGCCGGAGCGGGCGGACGCAAATTGAGTAGAGGCAAAGTGTCGGCCGAGGGCCGCAGCCTGCGTACGGCCTGACAGGGACAGCGGCAGGTCTGTGCGGCCGCCGACCCGGGTGACGACGTCGCCCGTGTCGAACGTGTTGCCGTGGCGGACGATGATGAGGCGGACTGTCATGCCACAAGGGTAGAGACAACGAACTGTCCTGCCAATCTGGTCGCTGGCGTTGGCGGGCTGCCGAGGCTAAGGAACCGCCATGTTTGCGGCGCCCAGATCCTTCCAGCATATCGAGCCCCTGCGGCGCTTCGCGCGGTCGGCGTGGAAACAGTACGCCAAGACGTTCAAACCACCCCATTTCGTGGAAAAGCGGCTGGGCGCCTACTGGCTGCTGGACCAGCACAACATCATCGACCGCAACCTGTTCTGCTTTGGCGTCTGGGAACAGGCCGAGATCGACCGGCTGCAGCAGATGAGCCGGGGCATCGCGAAGGGGCCTGAGAAACCGATGTTCCTCGATATCGGATCGCACGCCGGCTTCTACGCGATCCTGATGGCGAAGTCGGGGATATTCGGTCGGGTGATGGCGTTCGAGCCGATCCCGCGCCACCTCGCCAACCTCAACGCGAACCTGTTGCTGAACGGGCTGACGGACAGCGTGGAAGTGCATGCGCTGGCGCTGAGCGACAAGCAGGCGGTGCTGCGGTTTGCGCAGGGACCGGCCACTAATCGCGGCATGGCGCATACGATCGACGGGCTGTCGACTGGCCTGCTCAACGCAATGCCGAAGGACCAGATTGTCGAGGTGAAGGCGGAACGTCTGGACGACCTGCTGCAGGTACGCGGCGGAACGGCGGGCGTGAAGATCGATGTCGAGGGGCATGAAGAAGCAACGATCAACGGGATGATCGACTTTCTGAAAGCCAACACCTGCGCGCTGCAGGTGGAAATCCTGCCGGAAGCGGTGGAGCGCGTCTCGACCCTGCTGGCAACGTGCGGATACAAACCCCGCGGCAATATCGGGCTCGACCATTATTTCGACAATGCCGGCTAAGCGGGGCTGACCATGAGCAATCCGGTATCGTCTGCCTGGCACCAGATCCGCTATTCGATTGATCGCCTGTTCAAGACGGGCAATCGCCTTCACGAATTCGAACACAAATACCGCAAGCACGGCGATTATTTCGGCTACCAGACCAAGCCATACGAGAAGCTGAAATACGAACGCACGTTCGACCTGATGAAGCAGTGGCGCAAAGGATCCGACAGTGCGCTGGAAGTCGGGTGCAGCGTTGGCGTGTTCACCGCGATGATCGTGCCGGAGTTCACCCACATCACGGCGGTCGACATTGCAAGCGAGGCGCTGGCGCTGACCGAGAAGCAGACGGGCGGCGCCGCCAACGTAGCGTACCTGCAGAGCGACCTGCTCTCGCTGAAGACTGGCCGGACCTACGACGTCATCTTTTGCGCCGAGATGCTGATGTACATTCGCGAGAAGGATGGCGCCGAAGCTTGTCGCGTACTCGACACCTGCCTGAAGCCCGACGGGATCATCATCGAGGTAAGCCAGCAAGATCGCGAGGCAGGTCGCCCCAAGTTCTTCCATGGCTGGGACAAGATACTCGGCGCCTATTTCGAGATCGCGCATCGCGAGCGGTTCGATGATCCCGAGCGGCCTTACGAGATCGTTGGTTACCGCCGGCGGACCGGCTGAACCGGGCCCTGGAGGCCACACCTGGAAAATGATTCGCGACAGTTTGGTTCGCGAAAGTCCGGGCTGGCGGCCAAGGGTTGTTTTCGCGAGGGAATTCACCTCGCTCGGTAGCAGGCTAATTGTCGCAAATTGTATCAGGTAAGCTTGAAGTGAGATTAACCCCCTGTTAGCAAGCGTTGCGGGCCCTCACAGGCCTGTCGTCGAGGCGCTCTGCGGGGGGCGACTCCCTCCCTATTAGGGCCGGGACAGCACATGGACAGTCAACCCACTTTCCAGGTCTTCGTGATTTCTTTGGAGCGCGCCCTGGAGCGTCGCGAATACATGAAGAGTCTTGTCGCAAGACTTGGCTTCAACGCCACGATTATTTCGGCCGTCGACGGGAAGAATCTCCGCCCCGAGCAGCGCGCGCGTTACAGCAGCGCCCGAGCGCAGCGCGTCTATGGCTGCGAAATGAGCGACAACGAGATCGCCTGCTACCTCAGCCATCTCAGCATTTACTCGAAAATGCTCGAACACCGGATCGACGTGGCGCTGGTGCTGGAAGACGACATTTCGGCCGTCGGCGACCTGAAGCCGATCGTCGATGACCTGCTGAAACTCCCGAAGTCGAGCTGGCAGGTCGTACGCCTGCAGAGCAGCAAGAAATCTGTTTCGCATCCAACCGAAGGCGATCGCTCCGGCGAGCCGGTGGCGCGCATCGGCGAACGCGAGATCTTCCGCCTGCGGACTGGCGTGCTAGGCGGATGCGCCTACATGATCCGCCTCGGCGCGGCATCCGCGATGCTGGCCCGCAGCGAGCAGATCGACATGCCGATCGACCAGACACTCGACCGCTACTGGGAGAACGGCATCGTCCCGTACGTGCTTCGACCCATGCCTGTATGGCACGAAGACCTGTTCGAATCCGAGATCGGGGAACGCGGACGTGCGCTCGCAGCCGCGCCGGCGAAGAAGAATGTCCGCCGCAGGCGCGCACAGCGGCTGGTGGACAGTCTGAACAAGCGGATCTTCTGGTTGGCGTTCCGCGTGCCCAGCATCGGATCCGTGATGGCGAAACTTGGTGTTCCCAGCGCGCGGATGGCGCTCGTCGCGCTGTGGAACAACCCTTCGTATCAAAAGGCGTGACGCGTGCGGGATAGGATTGCTCTCGTACGGCTCAACCACGAGTTGGGCATCTGGCGCCGGGCCTGGCGCGTGCCGGTGATGTGGTGGCGCGACGACGATGCACGCGAGCCCACCTGGCAGCTGGATCGACTTCTGGAGTCGCGGAGCGGACTGCCACTGACGTTGGCCGTGATACCCGATGTGGACCCTGCCCCGTTGGCCAACCGTCTGAGCTCGGTGAGCGGCGTGACGGTTGCGCAGCACGGCATTCACCACACGAACAATCTGCCGCCGGGCGGACCACGCAGTGAATTTCCGCCGGAGGCGGCGCAGGCAGCTATCAATGCAGCAGTGGCGGCGGGGCGCGCACGTCTTGTTGCGGCGGGTCTGCCGCCGCTGATCTTCGTGCCGCCGTGGAACGAGGCCAGCGACAGGCTGATCGAAGCGATCAAGGCGGCGAAGTACGACACCTATTCGGTGGGCGTGACCGGCAAGGCGCGCGACGGGCTGAAGCATATCGGCGCCCAAGTCGATATCCTGCGCTGGAAGGGTACGCCGAAATTCCGCGGCAAGTATCGCATCCTGAATGCGCTGCGCCGGCAGCTCGAGGCGCGGCGCGGCATGGGCGCATTCGAGGAGCCGATCGGCCTCCTCACGCATCACCTCGTTCACGATGCGGACGCGTGGAGCTTTATCGACTGGTTCGTCGGGTTCTCGCGCAATCGGTTCGACTGGCGCGGGCTGACCGAGCTGTGCCAGGCGCAGCCGGTAGCGGCCAACCAGCTTTTCCCGGTGCGCATCGGCAAGGCTGTCCGTAGCCAGACCCCGCGCTGACCTCTCCCGATCTGCCATTTGCCCGGCGGCTGTTGCCTGCGTTACCGGCGCTGTAACCTGTCTCTGGCAGGAAACGGCCGAAGGGGTACGCCGCCATGACACCTGAGACTCAAGAACGTTTCATCCTGCGTGCCGCGTGCAGGGACGCGATCGGCATCGTGGCCAATGTAGCGGTCTTCCTCGCGGAGCGCCGGCTATTCATCGCCGAGACGGCGAACTTCGGGGATGCGGCTTCAGGCATGTTCTTCATGCGCCTGCTGTTCTCACCGACCGTGGATGGATTCACGCTGGCCAAGTTCAGCGCCGAGTTTGCGGCTGTGGCGCAGAAATGGGGCATGGACTGGGAGGTGATCGACGCGCGCGCCAAGCCCAACGTGCTGATCCTTGTGTCGACGGCCGACCATTGTCTCAACGACCTGCTCTATCGCCAGCGCATCGGCTCGCTGAACATGAATGTGCCGGCGATTGTATCCAACCACCTGACCTGCGCGTGGCTCGCGGACCGGCATGGCGTGCCCTACTACCACCTGCCCACCGACCGGATCGGCAAGGAGGCGGCAGAGGCGCGCATCCTTGAGCTGGTCGATACGCTGAAAGTCGATCTCGTCGTGCTCGCCCGCTACATGCAGATCCTGTCAACGGAGCTGAGCGCGAAGCTGGCCGGGCGCTGTATCAACATCCACCATTCCTTCCTGCCGGGCTTCAAGGGCGCAAAGCCCTACACACAGGCATTCAATCGCGGCGTGAAATTGATCGGCGCGACGGCGCACTATGTGACGAGCGATCTCGACGAAGGTCCGATCATTGCGCAGGCGGTAGAGCCGACGACGCATGTCGACCAGCCGGATGTGATGACCGCGAAAGGCCGCGACACCGAAGCGCGCGTTCTGGCGCGCGCGGTGAAGCTGCACACCGAGGGCCGGATCTTCATGAACGGCGCACGGACGGTGGTATTCGAGTAGAGGCGCTAGTTCGCCGGCGCGTGCTTGTTCAACCAAGCCATCACTTCGTCGTGCCACTGGACGGAGTTCTGCGCCTTGAGGACCCAGTGGTTCTCCTCCGGGAAGTAGAGGAATTTCGAGTCGACGCCTTTGCGCTGGAGTGCGGTGAAGGTGGCGATGCCCTGCTCCAGCGGCACGCGGAAGTCGCGGCCACCGTGGATCACGAGTTCGGGCACGCGCCAGTTCTGGACGAAGTTGGCGGGGTTGAATTTTTCGTAGGTCGTGCCCGGCGTCCACGGCGTGCCGCCATTCTCCCATTCGGAGAACCAGAGCTCTTCGGTCGAATAGCCCATGAAGCGCGCATCGAAGATGCCATCGTGATTGACGAGGCATTTCCACGGCTGGCTCCAGTTGCCCGCAATCCAGTTGACCATGAAGCCGCCGTATGAACCGCCGAGCGCGCAGGCGCGGCCGCCATCGAGGAAGCTGTATTTCGAGAGCGCGTGGGCCCAGCCCTTTTGCAGGTCTTCCAGCGGACGGTCGCCCCAGTGCTGACTGATCGAATCGGTAAAGCCCTGGCCGTAGCCGGTGGAGCCGTGGAAATCGATCATCACCACGGCATAGCCAGCGCCCGCATAGGTCTGCGCATTCCAGCGATAGTGGAACAGGTTGCCGAACGAGCCCTGCGGTCCGCCATGGATGAGGAAGGCGACCGGATACTTCTTCGCGGGGTCGAAGTTGGCGGGCTTCACGAGATAGCCGTAGACCGTCTCGTTGTTCCAGCCGTTGAACGAGAACTGCTCGGCCGCGCCCATCTGCACGTCTTTGAGCCTGTCTGCGTTGGCGTCGGTGAGCTTCACCGGCTTTGAACCGGCCTTGGCGGGCAGGAAGAAGATCTGGGCGGGGGTGAGCAGGTCATCCCACGCATAGACGACGCCCTTTGCGTTGACGTCGAAAGCGCTGACATGGCCGGGACCCGTGACGGGCGTGACCTTGCCGGTCTGGACATCGATGGCGAAGATGCGTGTCTGGCCAATGTCGCCGGCGAGCGCGTAGATGGTTTTCGCATCGGCGCTCCAGGCGATGGCGTCGGCGGAGCGATCCCAGCCGGGCGCGAGCGGGCGATCCTTGAATCCGCCAGCATCCTCCTCGCGGATCATGATCTGATAGCGGTCCGCTTCGAAGCCGGGGCGTTTCATGGCGCGATAGGCCATCAGCCTGCCGCCCGGTGCATAGACAGGGCCTGCGTCCCACGCCGTGTTGCTTTCAGTGGTGTTCTGCGGGGCGGCGCTACCGGTGAGCGCGGCGATCTTCCAGAGATCGTAGTTCGTCGTCCAGGGCTCGCTCTTGCCGGCGACCTTGGCGGAGAAGACCACTGACTTGCCATCGGCGCTGAAGGCGTAGTCGGTTTCGTCGCCGAAGGGCTTGGTCGGGCTGTCGCCGTCGAAGCCCTTCATCAGCGGGCGCGGATTGGACGCCGTTCCGGCGGGATCGAGATCCAGCGCGAACAGCTGGGTGCGCGTGCCGTCGAACCACTCATCCCAGTGACGGATGAAAACGCGATCAAAGACGACGCCGTTGGCCTTGGCGCCGGCGGTTGCTTTCGGCGCGGCGGCCTTCTGCACGGTGCATTCGAGTGTGGCGCAGTCGGGATAGACGGCCATGCTGACCAGCAGTGTCTGGCCATCCGGCGAGGTGCGGAAGGAACCGACATCGAGGGGCAGGTCCGTGATCTTCACCGAATTGCGCGTTGCCAGGTCGGTCCGCCAGACCTGCGATGAACCGCTGCGGCTGGACAGGAAATAGATGCTGCGGCCATCGGCCGACCAGCGCGCGCTGCTGACGCCGCCATCGGAGGCCGGCAGGCGCACAGGCGCGGGCGTCTTGTCGTTGAGATCAACAAGCCAGAGTTCGCTGGCGGCCTTGTTCGCCTCGTAGTCGGCGACGCGACGCGCGTAGATAACCCACCGTCCATCCGGAGAGATGCGCGGGTCGCTGAGACGATCAAGCGTGACCATGTCGCGCGCGGTGAACGGCTTGGCGTCGGCAAGCGGCGCAAGCGCAAGAGCGAACGCGCCAGCAAGCAGCAAACGAGCGAGAGTCTTTTTCATGTGAGGGCCCACGCAAAATGAACTGCGCCCTGATAGCGCGGGTTCTGGGGCAGGACCAGCCTTGCTTGGCCATTGGGTTAGCCGCGGCATGCCGCAACAGGCCCGCTATTCCTTGTAGGGGTCGCCCAGCTTCGCAAGCGCGGCCTCGGCCTTGGCAACATCCTGCGGCGTATCGATCCCCGCCGAGGGAAGCTGTGAGGCCGCGACCGGCACCGCATACACGCTAAGGCCGTTCTCGATAAAGCGGAGCTGCTCAAGGCCCTCGAGTTCTTCGTAGCGGGAGGGCTTCAGGGCAGCGATTCGGTCCAGCGCCTTGCGCGTGTAGCCGTAGAGGCCGACGTGCTGGAGCACGGGCGACAGGGGGCCGGCGGTGCGGAGTTTTGCTTCGCTGCGGATGGCAGGAAGGATATTCTTCGAGAACCAGATGGCGCGGCCGTCTTCGCCACGAATGCAGGTGGTGCCCGAGAAGGGCGTCGAGACCTTGTGCTCGCGCAAGGCGTCGAGCGCTTCCCAGGTGAGGTTGATCACGGGCGTCACGACATCGGCGCGCTGGGCGTTGTCGATCAGGGCGGAGACGTGGGCGGGCGGGGTGAAGGGCGCGTCGCCCTGCAGGTTGACGATGAAGTCGGCCTCGGGGGCGGCGAGTTCTGCGGCGGCGCGGCAGCGGTCCGTCCCTGAAGGAAGATCAGGATGGGTCATCACCGGCTCGGCGCCGATTTCACGCGCGTGGGCGGCGATGCGATCGTCATCGGTGGCGACGAGCACACGCGCGCCGGTCGCCTGCCCTGCGGCGCGGGCTGCGGCGACGGTGCGGGCCAGCATGGAGACGCCATTGATCGGATGCAGCGGCTTTCCGGGGAAGCGCGTGGAGGCATAGCGCGCGGGAATGACGATGACGGATTTCATGCTGTACCGCTTGCTATGAATGTATCACGATCGCTTTTACACGGTCTGTTCGATGAACTTGTAGACCCGCTCGTAACGTTTGCGCAGGCCGGGCGCACCAAGCCATTTTCCCATAAGCTCCAGCGCATAGCCTTTCTGATTACAAACAAGCGCCGCCGCAACCACCCGCACAATCTGCGCTCGATCCCGAATCATTCTTCCGTCGTTCTTTCGGTCCGCTTCAAGCATATCGTCAGGCGTCGCGTAGCCATCTAGAAAAGGCATTGTCCAACGTTCAATGAAGGCCTTCATCTCGCTCACGACATCGGCCACAGAGTCGGTCTGAAATATGTACCAGCGCCCCGGATGCGCTTTCTCAGCCGTGAACCCAATCGGCTGATGTGATGTGCGCCCCGTAACTCCTTCAAGAAGACCGAGATCGTCGCCAATCATGGCGTCACGGACCCTATCGACCGCAGGCAAGAACACCTCCATCTGGGGATAAAGAGCGGCAGCAGCGTGAGGATTGTCCGACGGATGAATCTGGATTGGTAGATGAATCTTCTGCGTCGAACCATGCAACTTGCGCGTATAAATCAGACTCGTTTTATGACGAGCGAACGCGTTGTCTCGCATGTAGGGATCGAGGAGACCCTCTAGGTTCGCCAGCAGGCTAGCCTTGATTTCCTCTTTCGCCACTCAGGCCAATCCCGCCTTCAGCAGGTCATGCATGTGGATCAGGCCGACAGGCTTGCCGCCGTCGAGCACGAACATCTGAGTGATCTTGCGCTCGTTCATGGTGCGCAGCACGTCAGCGGCGAGCGATGAAGGCTCCGCGGTGCGTGGCGATTTTGTCATGACGTCGTCGATGGTCGCGACGGACTTTCCGTTGGTGATGTAGCGGCGCAGGTCGCCATCGGTGACGAGCCCGGCGAGCGTGCCATCGGAATGGACGACGCCGAGAACGCCGAAGCCCTTCGCGGTCATCGCCTTGACCCCATCGATGAAGGGCGCACCCGAGGGCACGATCGGCAGCTCGGTGGATGTGTGCATCACATCGCCCGCGGTGCGCAGCATGGCGCCGAGCTTGCCGCCCGGATGGAAGACCTTGAAGTGATCGGCCTTGAAGCCCTTGCTCTCAAGCAAGGCGACGGCGAGCGCATCGCCCAGGGCGATCATCAGCGTCGTCGATGTCGTCGGCGCGTTGGTTTCGGCGCACGCTTCGGCGGCGTCAGGCGTCTGCAGCAGGATGTCGGCGGCGCGGCCGAGCGTCGAATCCGGCTTCGAGGTCATACCTATCAGCGGGATGGAGTAGCGCTTGGCGTAGCTCAGCATGTCGGCGAGTTCTTTGGTCTCGCCCGACTTGGAGAGGGCCAGCACCACATCGTCCTGACCGATCATGCCAAGATCGCCATGGCTGGCCTCGGTGGCGTGGACGAAATAGGCCTGCGTGCCGGTCGACGCCATCGTCGCCGCGATCTTCCGCGCGACATGGCCCGACTTGCCGATGCCAGTGCAGATCACCCTGCCCTTGGCGGCCAGGATCGTATCGACCGCCCGGACAAATCGATCATCAAGACCGATGGCCAGAAGGGTCAGGGCTTCGGCCTCAAGTGCGAGGACGCGACGTGCTGTCGTGATATGCGAATGCTCTGGCATGCGGCGCATTTGACCCAGTTTTACGCGAATGTCATCTGCCTGCTTCGCGTGTGCAGAGTATCGGCAAGGAAGCGTTGAGGACCGGCGACGGGCACGCTAGTCTGTTGCCGGGGATAGGAGTTTTGCGTGCGTGGTTTTGTGATTTTTCTGGGCCTCCTGCTGATGCTTGGCGGGGGAGCGGTGGCTGGCGCCCAATATGCGCCAATCGATCTTTCGACCATCGACGTGCTGAATCAGGCCTTCGACAAGGTCCCGGGGTCGCGCGATTTCCTGAAAACGCCGATGGCGCTCTATGCGGGCGGTGGCGCCGCCGGGTTCGGCCTGCTGTTGATCATCATTGCAGCGGCGACGGGCGGCAAGAAGAAACGCAAGGACGTTCCCGTCGTGAAGCCCCCCGCGATGGCCCGCGAGACGCCACGCCCGGCCAAGCCGAAACCCGTCGCCCCGATCGATACACCCGTTACCCCGCCCGCCCCGCCGGCGTCGGTGGCCCCACCCATGGCTGCGGCTCCCAAGCCCCCGCCAATCCAGCCCGCTGCTGCAGCCCCTGCGCCGGTCGCCGCAGCGCCCACACCGCCCCAGCCAGCGCCTGTCGCTCCGCCTGTCCAGCCCGCTCCTGCGCCGGCTCCTGTCGCGCCCGTGGCGCCTCCACCCGTAGCGGCCGCCCCACCGCCGCCGCAGCCCGCAGCACCGATCCCACCTGCACCAGCTCCGGTCGCGGCCCCTGCCGCACCCGTCGCCGAAGCGGTGCGCAAGCCTCAAGCCTCCGCTCAACCGCCTGCTGCAGTCGCGGGCGCACCTCCGCCTGACCCGCGCGTCGTGAACCGCAAGCGTGTGCAGGACCTGGTGACGATCAACGACGCGCTGAAGGCCTACCAGGCCAAGCACGGCGCGTTCCCGCAAGCGGCAGCGCTGGCTGGTCTCAACGAACGTGGCGCGAACTGGATTCCGGGATTGGCGCCTGAGTTTCTCAAGGACATTCCGCGCGATCCCCAGCACGGAACGACGACGCAATACGTCTATGTATCGGATGGCGCGAACTACAAGCTGCTCGCAGCGGGTGTCTCTCTCGTTGGGAGCCCAAACGTGGAAGTGCTGGGCATCAAGGTCGACCCCACGCGCAATCCGACGGCTGAGAATGCTTCGTTTGGCTTCTGGACGCCGGGCTTCGCCGGGGCGTGAGCCTCAGCTCCCGGTGTAGTCGCGATACCAGCGCACGAATTGCGGCAGCCCGTCTTCCAGGCGCGTGGAAGGCGTAAAGCCATAGTCGCGCTTCAGCGCGTCGATATTGGCGCAGGTGGCCTTCACGTCGCCCTGCTGCATCGGCAGCATGATGCGCTCCGCCTTGCGGCCAATCGCGTCTTCGATGACGGCGATGAAATGGCCGAGCTGCACGGGGCGGTTGTTGCCGATGTTGTAGACGCGGTGCAGCGGCTGCGGTGTCGCCGGGGCCTGCAGTGCGGTCGCAACGACGCCGGAGACAATATCGTCGATCCAGGTGAAATCGCGTTCGAGCTCGCCATTGTTGAACACGCGGATCGGCGTACCCGCGATAATGTCGCGTGTGAAAGACCAGTAGGCCATGTCCGGTCGGCCCCACGGGCCGTAGACTGTGAAGAACCGCAGGCCGACCTGATCCATGGCATAGAGATTCGCGTAGGACTCGCTCATCATCTCGTTCGAGCGTTTGGTCGCTGCGTAGAGTGAAACCGGATGGTCGACGCGATCCTGTTCTGAATAGGGCGCGGTCGCTGAGTTGCCATAGACAGACGACGACGACGCATAGACCAGGCGTGGCTTTTTGGGATGATGGCGCACCAGCTCAAGGATCGACAGGTGACCGACAAGGTTCGACTGCGCGTAGGCGAACGGATTGTCGATCGAGTAGCGCACTCCGGCCTGGGCCGCGAGATGGATGACGGCGTCCGCTTCATTGAGCCCATCGACCGCACGGAGAGCCTGATGATCGGCAATGTCGATCTGGTGGAACTGGAACCCGGCGCGATCGTTCAGACGCTTGAGCCGATCTTGCTTCAGCGTCACGGGATAATAGTCATTCAGATTGTCGACGCCCCTGACACTGATGCCCGCATCCAGCAGCCGGTTAGCGACGTGATAGCCGATGAATCCGGCCGCGCCGGTCAACAGGATGGTTTGTGGACGGTCATTTCCCATGCTGTGCAAACGTTCGAGGCAACCAACCGTGCCTTGGCCATAGACGATAAAACTGCGCTAGCGTCTTTAGACCACCAACTCCACCCCTGTGATCAATATTTTCACCGCCCAATACGATCTGCTAGGGGAGACATAAGGTGGTTGGATCAAAGGGAGCGTCATGCATTCGGCTGAAGCGCGCGAAGCCATCAGATCGTGGATGTTTGATTCGGCACTGCCATTCTGGGCGGTCCACGGCCTGGACGGCGACAATGGCGGGTATGTCGAACAACTGACGAAAGAGGGGCGCGATGCCGAGGTTGGCTACAAGCGCACGCGCGTCGCGGCGCGGCAGGTCTATGTCTTTTCCCACGCCGCCATACTCGGCTGGTCGGCGGGGAACGAACTCGCTGCGCCGGGCATCGACTACCTGATCAATCGCGTCTGGCAGGGCGCTGACAAAGGATTCGCGCGTCAGCTGTCGCAGACTGGCGACGTGGAGGACCCCACGCCGGATCTCTACGATCATGCTTTCGTCCTGTTCGGCTTCGCCTGGCGCCACAAGGCGACCAAGGATGCCCTGTCGCGCGAATGGATGCATCGCACGCTGGACTTCGTCGAAACGCACATGCGCCACCCGAGCGGTGAAGGCTTCTGGAACACGCTACCGCCTGAAGGCT